>NZ_JBTYMC010000126.1:0-18083 GCF_054880855.1 Streptomyces sp. S6
CCCTCTACCGGGGCCGCCCCCGAGGCATCGTCTCGGCGGGCGTCGAGGAGCCCAACGCCCTCATACAGCTGGCCGGTTCGTACTCCGAGGGCATGCTCCCGGCCACCACGATCGAGCTGTACGACGGCCTCGACGCCCGCACCCTCTCCGGCAAGGGCCGCCTCGACCCCGGCACCGATCCGGCCGTCTACGACAAGAAGTACGCCCACACGGACGTCCTGGTCGTCGGCGCCGGCCCCGCCGGACTCGCCGCCGCCGTCACCGCGAGCGACTCGGGCGCCCGGGTGATCCTCATCGACGACCGGCCGGAGTCCGGCGGCTCCCTCCTGGACCGCCAGGACTGGGTCACCGACCTCCGCACCCGCCTCGACGCGGCCCCCGACACCGTCGTCCTGCACCGCACCACCGCCTTCGGCGCCTACGACGACAACTACGTCCTCGCGCTCCAACACCGCACCGGACAGGCCGAGTTCGCGGGCGTCTCCCGGCAGCGCCTGTGGCACATCCGCGCCCGACAGGTCGTCCTGGCGACCGGTGCCCATGAACGCCCCCTCGTCTTCGCGGGCAACGACCGGCCGGGCGTGATGCTCGCCGGGGCCGTGCGGACGTACCTCAAGAGGTATGCGGTGAAGCCGGGTTCGCGGGCCGTGGTGAGCACGACCAACGACAGCGCGTACGACACCGTCGAGGCCCTGCGCGAGGCGGGCGTCGAGGTCGTGGCGATCGTCGACGCGCGGGAGGAGCTGTCCGCGCGGGCCGCTTCCGTGGGCGGGGTGGTGCTGACCGGCAGCGCGGTCGTCGAGACCTCGGGGGAGGGGCGGCTGAGCAGTGTCACCGTCCAGCGGCTGGACGGGAGTTCGGCGGTGGAGACGTTCGCGTGTGATCTGCTCGCGGTGTCGGGCGGGTGGAGTCCGGTCGTGCATCTGCACTCCCAGCGGCAGGGAAAGGTGCGCTGGGACGACGAGTCGGTGGCGTTCGTGCCGGACGGGACCGTGCGCGGGCAGCAGGTGGTGGGGGCGGCCCGGGGGACGTGGGGCACTCTTGATTGCATCGCCGAGGGCGCGCGGGCCGGGGCGCTGGCCGCCACTGAGGCCGGGTTCCCGGTGGCGGTGCCCGCGCCGGTCGAGGTGGGGGAGCGCGGTGTCACGCGGGCGCTGTGGCTCGTGCCCGGCGACTCCTACGACACCCACTTCGTCGACCTGCAACGGGACGTCACCGTCGCCGACGTACAGCGGTCGACCGGCGCTGGAATGCGGGGAGTCGAGCACGTCAAGCGCTACACCTCCCTCGGCACCGCGAACGACCAGGGCAAGACGTCCGGCGTCAACTCCATAGGCGTCATCGCCCAGTTGCTCGGCGGATCGCCCGGCGAGATCGGCACCACCGCCTACCGGGCCCCCTACACGCCGGTCGCGTTCGCCGCGCTCGCCGGGCGTGAGCGGGGCGACCTGTTCGACCCGGAACGCATGACGTCCGTGCACCACTGGCACGTCGAGCACGGGGCGGTGTTCGAGGACGTCGGGCAGTGGAAGCGGCCCCGCTACTACCCGCTCGGCGACGAGGACATGGACGCCGCCGTCGCCCGCGAGTGCCGGGCCGCCCGTGAGGGGGTCGCGTTCATGGACGCCTCCACCCTCGGGAAGATCGAGATCCGGGGCGCCGACGCGGGGGAGTTCCTCAACCGGATCTACACCAACGCGTTCAAGAAGCTGAAGCCGGGCACCGCCCGCTACGGCGTGATGTGCAAGCCCGACGGCATGATCTTCGACGACGGCGTGACCCTGCGCCTCGACGACGAGCGGTACTTCATGACGACCACCACCGGAGGCGCCGCCGGAGTCCTGGACTGGCTGGAGGAGTGGCTCCAGACCGAGTGGCCCGAACTGGACGTGTACTGCACGTCGGTGACCGAGCAGTGGGCGACGATCGCGGTCGTCGGCCCCAAGTCCCGTGACGTGGTCCGGCAGTTGGCGCCGGACGTCGACCTCTCCAACGAGGCGTTCCCGTTCATGGCGTTCCGCGAGACCACGCTCGCCTCGGGAGTCGCGGCCCGGATCTGCCGGATCTCCTTCTCCGGTGAACTCGCCTACGAGATCAACGTGTCCGCGTGGTACGGGCGGGCCGTCTGGGAGCAGGTCCACGCCGCCGGACAGCCCTACGGGATCACCCCCTACGGCACCGAGACCATGCACGTCCTGCGCGCCGAGAAGGGGTACGTCATCGTCGGACAGGACACCGACGGGACCGTCACCCCGCAGGACGCGGGGATGGGGTGGGTGGTGTCGAAGCAGAAGGAGTTCATCGGCAAACGCTCCTTCCAGCGCCCCGACACCCAGCGCGCCGACCGCAAACACCTGGTCGGCCTGCTCCCCGCCGACCGCACGACCCGGCTCCCCGAAGGCACCCAACTCCTCGCGCCGGACGCCGACTTGACGACCGTCCCGGTGCCGATGCTCGGCCACGTCACCTCCAGCTACCACAGCCAGGCCCTCGGCCGCCCCTTCGCCCTCGCCCTCGTCGCGGGCGGCCGGGACCGGCACGGCGAGACCCTCCTCGCGCCGGTGGGCGACGAGTTGGTGCCCGTCGAAGTGACCGACTTCGTCCTCTACGACCCCGAAGGGACCCGCCGAGATGGCTGACCAGATCGCGGTGAGCCCCCTGGCCCACCTCAAGGAACGGATGTCCGCGGCGGCCGTCGCCGGACCGAGGGGCGTCGGTCTGGCCGAACTCCCCTTCCTCACCATGGTGAACGTCCGCGTGCGGCCGTCCTCCGAGGCGGCGGCCCGCATCGAGAAGACCCTCGGCACCCCGCTGCCCCGCCAGTGCGGCCGGACCACCACCGCCGGTGTACACACGGCCACTTGGGCGGGCCCGGACGAATGGCTCGTCGTGTCCACCGCCGAACCGGCCGACCTGACAACGGAGTTGAAGGAGGCCCTCGGCGCGGACCCGGGCTCGGTGGTCGACGTCTCCGCCAACCGCACCACCCTCGAACTCACCGGCCCCAGCGCCCGCGCGGTCCTGGAGAAGGGCTGCCCCCTCGACCTCCACCCCCGCGTGTTCACCCCCGGCCGCGCGCTCTCCACGACCGTCGGCCCGGTCCCGGTCCTGCTCTGGCAGACCGGCGAGACGGCCTACCGCCTCTTCCCCCGCGCCTCGTTCGCGGACTACCTCGGGCGGTGGCTGATCGACGCCATGACGGAGTTCGCGGGGCCCGAAGTGCTCTGACTGCCACAGAGCGGCCGTTCCTGATGTACTGCGCGCATGGGACATGTGGAGGAAGCGCGTGAGTGGCTCGCCGCGCGAGGTGTCGTCGAGGCCGACGGAGGCTGGACGGACGCCGCCGAGCCGGGCAGACCGCGTACCGCGGACGACATCGCGCACAGCTGGGCCGGTGAGGTGTTCACGGACGACGGCCTGGACGCCGTCGGCCGTGCCCGCCTCGGCTTCGGGCTCCTCGACCTGCTCGACGAGTACTGGGTGACCTGCGAACTCCGTTTCGCCGCAGGCAGTCTGCCCCCGGGGGCCCTCTGGGACGGCTACCGGCGGCGCCTGGAGGAGGAACGTGACGCCGAGCCCGTCACCTACTCGCTGTGGGTGGACTGGTTCGAGGACCCGGAGACCGCGGAGGCGTCCTTCGCGGAGGTCCTCGGCGACGACCTGGACCGCGTCGTCGAGTCCCCCACCCCCGAACTGCTCCGCCGCGCCGGCCGCGTCCTGTCCAGCTCCGGTCCCGTCCCCTGGGCGGTGAAACACCGCGCCTACGACACCGTCGTCCAGCTCCCCGCCCTCCACCAGCCGTTGTTCGACGGGTTGTTGGCCGGCTACCACGACGTGTACGGCGACCTGGAACCGGCGTCGGCCCTCGCCCTCCTCGACCGCCTGACCCTCCCGGCGGACACGACCCACCTGGCCGAACTGCGCACGGTCCTGGCAGCAGGGCACCGGAACCACTACGCCAGCCCCGAGGCGTGGCAGGGGGCGGACGAATGAGGGCGCGAGTCCTGTACGTCACCGACCTGGCCTACGAGGCGCGGGGCCGCCGGTACTGCGACGAGGACATCTTCGTGACGTCCCGGCTGCGGGACGGCTTCGACGTCGCGGCGTGCCATCCGCTGGACGCCGCCGCGCTGATGGACGCGTTCGACGTGGTCGTCGTCCGCAACAGCGGGCCCGTGCTGCACTACCGGGAGGCGTACGAGTCGTTCCGGAAGCGGGCCCTGGAGAGTGGGGTGCGGGTGTACAACCCGCTGGGCGGGCGCGGGGACATGGCGGGGAAGGGGTATCTGCCGGAGCTGACCGGGAAGGGGTACCCGGTCATTCCGACGGTGGAACGGGCCGAGGATCTGGGCCTGTTGCCGGACGCCGGCGCGTATGCGGTGAAGCCGAGGGACGGGGCGGACTCCATAGGGCTCAGGTTCGTGACGGCCGGGGAACTCGCCGGGCTGGAGTACGGGGACATCCTGGTGCAGCCACGCATCGACTTCCGGTACGAGGTGTCCTTCTACTACATCGACGACGCCTTCCAGTACGCCCTGTACGCCCCCGACCCGCAGCGCCGCTGGGCACTGGAACCCTACGAACCCACCGGCGCGGACCTGGAGTTCGCCCGGCGCTTCATCGACTGGAACACACTCGACCACGGCATCCAGCGGGTGGACGCGTGCCGGACGCGGGAAGGGGAGCTGCTCCTCGTCGAGCTGGAGGACCTGAACCCGTACCTGTCGCTGGAACTGGTCGCCGGGCCGGAGGAGTTCGTGGCGAACATGGCGAAGTCGCTGCACCGGTTCCTGGAGACGTCCGGGCCGGTCACCTCGCCGGCCGGCGAGAACTGATCGCCAGCCGCAGGCTCTCCGTCACCGCGTGCGGGAGGTCGGTGACCGGGAACAGGACGTGGCGGACGGTCCGTTCGGCGTCGGCGACCAGGATCAGCCGCTTGTGCCGGAGCCGTCCCGCACCCCGGAACGTCGGCAGGCGCAGGGCGGCGGCGAGCCGGTGGTCCGCGTCGGAGTGGAGCGGGTAGGGGATCTCCTCGGCGCGGGTGAACGCGGCTTGCTCGACGGGGAGTTGAGTGCTCAGACCGCGCAACTCCACACCCGCGCGCCGGAAGTCCGGCCAGGCGTCACGGAAGAGCCGGTGCTCCAGGGTGCAGCCCGCCGCGCCGGGGATGGGCGGCTCGCCCCAGTCGACGCCGGTGCCGGGGTAGGTGAACAGGACGGTCGCGGCGGCGTCCGGTGAGACCAGGTCCTCCGGCAGCCGGGTGCCCGACAGGGCGTGCACACGGGCGTGTTCGGCGCCGTCCGCGTCGGCCGTCGCGGTGAGGGTGCCGTCTCCCAGGACCCAGCGGTCACCCCAGTCCTGCATCGCGACGAGCAGGGGGAGCAGGGCTGTTCCGGCGTCGGTCAGGAGGTACTCGTACCGCACCGGGCGGCGCTGGTAGAGGCTGCGGCGCAGGACGCCGTGCGCGACGAGCCGGCCGAGGCGCTCCGTGAGGACCTTGCGGGACAGGCCGATCTCGGCGGCGAGCGCGTCGAAACGGACGTGCCCTCGGGCGACTTCGCGCAGCACCAGTACGTTCCACCAGTCGCCCAGGACGAGGGCGGACTGCGCGATGCCGCAGGTCTCGTCGGCGTTGTGCATCTTCATGCCCCCATAGTAAGTTCCCTTTCGGGACTCACTTTGTTCTCAACCGGAACTTAAGGAGACGCGTCGTGACCGCGATCAGCAGGGTCGTCGCTCGGGAGATCATCGACAGCCGGGGCAACCCCACCGTCGAGGTGGACGTCGAACTGAAGGACGGCTCCCTCGGCCGGGCCGCCGTCCCCTCCGGGGCCTCGACCGGCGCGCGGGAGGCGGTGGAACTGCGCGACGGCGACCCGAACCGCTTCCATGGCAAGGGAGTTCGCCGCGCGGTCGACGCCGTGAACGAGACCATCGCGGACGCCGTCGTCGGCCTCGACGCCGAGGACCAGGCGACCGTCGACCACACGATGATCGAACTGGACGGCACGCCCTCGAAGTCGCGCCTCGGCGCCAACGCCCTGCTCGGCGTCTCCCTCGCCACCGCCAAGGCCGCGGCGGCGGCTCACCGCATGCCGCTCTACCGCTACGTCGGCGGCGTCGACGCGCGTCTGTTGCCCGTCCCGATGATGAACATCGTCAACGGCGGCGCCCACGCCGACAACCCGCTCGACTTCCAGGAGTTCATGATCGCCCCCGTCGGCGCGGCCACCTTCGCCGAGGCCGTCCGGATGGGCTCCGAGGTCTTCCACACCCTGCGCGCGAGCCTCCTGGCCGCCGGGCACAGCGTCAACGTCGGCGACGAGGGCGGCTTCGCCCCCGACCTGCGCACCGCCGACGAGGCCCTCGACTTCGTCGTCCGCGCGATCGAGGGGGCCGGCTTCAAGCCCGGCACCGACATCACCCTCGTCATGGACCCGGCCGCCTCCGAGTTCCACAAGGACGGCATGTACGTCTACGCCGGGGAAGGCGTCCGCCGCACCTCCGCCGAACATGCCGCGTACCTCACGGAGTTGGTCGGCCGCTACCCCATCGCCTCCATCGAGGACCCCATGGGCGAGCACGACCACGAAGGCTGGCAGGCCCTCACCGCGAGCCTCGGCGACCACTGCCAGCTCACCGGCGACGACGTCTTCTGCACCGACGAGACCCTCCTGCGCGCCGGCATCCGCGACGGCGTCGCCAACTCGGTCCTGGTCAAGGTCAACCAGATCGGCACCCTCACCGAGACCCTCGCCACCGTCTCCACCGCCCACCGCGCCGGGTACACCGTCGTCATGTCCCACCGCTCCGGCGAGACCGAGGACACCACCATCGCCGACCTCGCCGTCGCCACCACCTGCGGCCAGATCAAGACCGGCTCCCTCTCCCGCGCCGACCGCACCGCCAAGTACAACCAACTCGTCCGCATCGAGGAGGAACTGGGCAGGCAGGCGCGGTACGCGGGGGCCGAGGCACTGGGGCTGCGCCGCTGACGGCGGAGCGGCGGGGTGGGCCGAAGGGTTGAGAGGACAGGCACGGCGGTCCTTCTCCAGAACGACCTCACCCCGCCGATCGGCGGGGTGAGGACCAGACTTCTGCCGGATGGTGGCGGCGGCCTCGGTCGGCCAGAGTTGAGGCATGGAACGACACGAACAGCTGAAGGAACGCCGGTCGCGTGGTGGCCGGTGGGAGGGCGTCATGCTGAGCCTGGCGGCCGGGATCGCGGTGCTGGCGGTGATCCGCCCGGATCTGTACGGCGGACTCGTGGAAGGGTTCGCCGCACATGTGACGGGAACCAGCCACTGACCCGTACGCTGCCCGTACACCCTGTTCGTCCCCCTTTCGTCCCCTATCCTTCCTCTCCCCCCTCCCCCCTCTCCCCCCACCCCCTCTCCCCGTCTCGATGGAAGCCCCGCTCAGTGATCCCCACCATCCTGGCCGCCGCGGTGATGGCCCTGATCCGCTCGCTCGCCGCGCTCCGTCTCCAGCGCTGGCACCTCGGCGCCCCGGCGACCATGGTGCTGGCCGGTGTCGTGGTCGGGGTCGTCGTCGAGGACTCCGTCGCCGCCGCCCTCAACACCGAGATGGCCCAGCACGCCGCCGAGATCATCCTGGCGTTCCTGCTGTTCGTCGACGCGACCGAGGTGCGCGGCGGACGGCTGTGGGGGAACTCGCCCCGACTGGTCGCCCGGGTCCTGCTCATCGCGTTCCCGCTGAGCCTGGGCGCCGCGATGGTGCTCGGCAAGCTCGTCTTCCCGGACCTCTCCTGGGCGCTGATGCTGGTCATCGCCTGCGTCGTCGTCCCCATCGACTTCGCGCCCAGTGAAGGGGTCGTCCGGGACGGGCGGCTGTCGTCGCGCGTGCGGAGCGTCCTGAACGTCGAGAGCGGCTACAACGACGGCATCGCGTCGCCGCTCTTCCTCTTCGCGCTGATCCTCGCCGGCGGCAGCACCACCCTCCACACCCCGGCACAGGCCCTGACCAGCGCCGCCGAGCAGGCCGTGAAGGCGATCCTCGCCGGCGTCGTCATCGGCGGCCTCATCGCGTGGCTGCTGCACCGCGCCGACCGGGCCGGCTGGACGACCGACCAGTCACGCCGGTTCGCCGTGCTCCTGACCCCGCTGATCGCCTACACGGCAGGCGTCGAGATCGGCGGCAACGGCTTCGTCACCTCGTTCGTGTGCGGGATCGCGTTCCGGTACGCCCACCGCGTCCTCGTCGCCCGCAGGCAGGCCCACCGCTCGTCCATCGGCACCCACGAGACAGGCCTCCTGGAGGACGTCACCTCGCTGATGACGATGACCATGTGGTTCGTCGTCGGCCTCGCGACCGTCATCACCTTCGCCCTCGGGGTGAGCTGGCACGTCGTCGTGTTCTGCCTCGCCGCCCTCACCGTCGTCCGCGTCGTCCCCGTCCTCCTCGCCTTCCTCGGTTCCCCGCTCGGCCGGTGGGACCGGGTGCTGGTCGGGCTGCTCGGGCCCCGGGGCACGACCACCATCGTGTTCGGGCTCATCGCCTACAACGGCCTCCCGGACGGGATCCGGGCGGACGCCGTGCTCCAGACGACGGTGCTGACCGTGCTGGGGAGCGTGCTGCTGCACGGGATGTGCTCCGAGGCGGTCATCAGACGGTCCGCGAAGGCCCGGGAGCACGAGGGTGTGCCGGTACCCCTGTAGCGGGGCACCGGCACGGGCCGGTTACCGCACCGGCGTGAAGTCCCGCGCCCCGATGTACTCCGGACGGCGGACGGGCGCCGCGAACGGCTCGACCGCCTCGTTCTCGACGCTGTTGAAGACGACGAAGAGGTTGGAGCGCGGGTAGGGGGTGATGTTGTCGCCGGAGCCGTGCATGGCGTTGCAGTCGAACCAGACGGCGGACCCGGCAGGGCCGGTGAAGAGGCGGATGCCGTGGGCGTCGGCGAGCCGGCGCAGGGCTTCGTGCGAGGGGGTGCCCGCGTCCTGCATCTGCAGGGACCGCTTGTAGTTGTCGCGCGGGGTCGCACCGGCGCAGCCGAGGAACGTGCGGTGCGAGCCCGGCATGATCATGAGGCCGCCGTTGGTGTCGAGGTTGGGCGTCAGGGCGATGGACACCGAGACGGTCCGCATCCGGGGGAGGCCGTCCTCCGCGTGCCACGTCTCGAAGTCGGAGTGCCAGTAGAAGCCGGACGCCCCGAACCCGGGCTTCACGTTGATCCGCGACTGGTGGACGTACACGTCGGAGCCGAGGATCTGCCGGGCCCGCCCCACGACCCGCTCGTCCCGCACGAGGGACGCGAAGACCTCGCTGATCCGGTGCACCTCGAAGACCGAACGCACCTCCCCGGAGCGGGGTTCGACGATCGCCCGTTCGTCGGCGCGGACGGCGGGGTCGTGCAGCAGTCGGTCCAACTCGACCCGGTAGCGGGTCACTTCACCGGGGTCGAGCAGCCGGTCGACCGAGCGGAAGCCGTCCGCGTCGAACGATGCGAGGTCGTCCGGCGTGAAGGGGCCGGGGCGGTCCGGGGGCGACCAGACGACCGGGTCCCGACGGGGGACGGCGGTCTCGGTGGCGCCCCGGCTCGGGTAGATGTCGGTGAGCGTGGTCATGGTTCAGTCCTCCAGCAGCAGGGGGTAGGCGCCGTTCTCGTCGTGGTCCTCGCGTCCGGTGACGGGCGGGTTGAACACGCACACGCACCGGAAGTCGGTCCTGGGGCGCAGGGTGTGCCGCTCATGGCCGTCCAGCAGGTACATCGTGCCCGGCGTGATCTCGTGGACCTCGCCCGTCTCCTCGTCGGTGAGTTCGGCCTCGCCCTCGACGCACAGGACGGCCTCCACGTGGTGCGCGTACCACATGCCGGTCTCGGTACCGGCGTACAGCACCGTCTCGTGCAGGGAGAAACCCACCTTCTCCCGGGCGAGGACGAGGCGTTTGCTCTCCCAGGTCCCCGACCTGGACCTGATGTGCCGGTCGGTGTTCTCGATCTCGGCCAGCGATCGGATGATCACGCAATCTCCTGGTTGTCGATATGTCTTCAGGCCGACGCCCGGACCGCCCGCCCGAGAATGTCCAGCCCCTCCTCCAGCTCCCCATCGCTCACCGTCAGCGCGGGCAGCAGCTTCACGACCTCCCCCCGCGGCCCCGACGTCTCCAGCAGCAGCCCCCGCTCGAACGCCCGCGCACAGACGGCGTCGGCCCGCGCCGGATCGTCGAACTCGACGCCCCACACCAGCCCCCGCCCCCGGCACGCCGTCCCCGCGTGCTCGGCGCACAGCGCGAGGAGCCGCTGCTCGACGGCCTCCCCGAGCCGTGCCGTGCGCAGTTCCGTCTCCTTGTCCGCCCAGTACGCGTGCAGCGCGGCCGTCGCCGTCACGAACGCCGGGTTGTTGCCCCGGAACGTGCCGTTGTGCTCACCCGGCTCCCACAGGTCGAGTTCGGGGGCGAAGAGGGTGAGCGCCATGGGCAGCCCGTACCCGCTGATGGACTTGGAGACGGTGACGATGTCCGGGGTGATGCCCGCCTCCTCGAAGGAGAAGAACGGCCCCGTGCGCCCGCACCCCATCTGGATGTCGTCGACGATCAGCAGCATGTCGTGGCGCGCGCACAGCGCCGCGAGCCCCCGCAGCCACTCCGGCCGGGCCACGTTCACCCCGCCCTCGCCCTGCACGGTCTCGACGATGACCGCCGCCGGATGGTTCAGCCCGGACCCGGTGTCCGCGAGGAGCCGCTCGAACCACAGGAAGTCCGGGGTTCGCCCGTCGAGGTAGTCGTCGAACGGCATCGGTGTCCCGTGCACCAGCGGTATCCCCGCCCCGGCCCGCTTGAAGGCGTTGCCGGTGACGGCTAGCGAGCCGAGCGTCATGCCGTGGAACGCGTTCGTGAACGAGACGACCGACTCCCGCCCCTTCGCCTTGCGCGCCAGCTTCAGCGCGGCCTCCACGGCGTTGGTGCCCGTCGGCCCCGGAAACATCACCTTGTACGCCAGGCCGCGCGGCTTGAGCACCAGCTCGTGGAAGCTCTCCAGGAAGGCCCGTTTGGCGGTGGTCGCCATGTCCAGGCCGTGGGTGATGCCGTCGCGCTCCAGATGGTCGAGCAGGGCGCGCTTGAGGACGGGGTTGTTGTGCCCGTAGTTCAGGGACCCGGCGCCGGAGAAGAAGTCCAGGTAGCGGCGGCCGTCCTCGGACCACAGGTGGCTGCCCCGGGCCTGGTCGAAGACGACGGGCCAGCCCCGGCAGTAGCTGCGGACCTCGGACTCCAGCAGTTCGAACGTGCTCAGGGGGGTCTCGGTGGTGGTCATGCGGGAACTCCTGGTGGTGGGGGGAGGGTTCAGCTCAACGGGCTGATGCGGTGCAGGACTTCGGGCTCGTGCCCGCCGCCGGGGAACGCCGTGCCGTCGAAGAGGACGGTCCGCTCGACGTCCGCCCCGTGCCGGCGTGCGTACGCCTCGAACAGGGCCCGGGAGGCGGCGTTGTCCGGTGTGACGGTGGTCTCCACCGACGCGGCGGCGGTCCGCGCGGTCAGCGCGTCCAGCAGGGCACCGGCCAGACCACGGCCCCGGTGGGCGTCGTCCACGGCGATCTGCCAGACGAAGAGAGTGCCGGGGCGGTCGGGCCGCAGATAGCCGGTGACGAATCCGACGGGAGCGCCCTCGTGCCGGGCGACCGCCGAGGTGTCCGCGAAGTCACGGCACCAAAGGAGGTAACTGTAGGGGGAGTTCAGATCGAGGACCCCGGAGTCCCGGGCGATGCGCCACAGGGCGCTCCCGTCATCCACGGTCGGGCGGTCGATGGTGGGGGCAGGGTGGAAGGGCATGGGTCCCTTGGGTCGGGAACAGGGGCGCGGGTGAGGGCTGCGAAAGGTGGACCACGCGCGGCGGCAAGGGAGTTCACAGGACGGCGCTCAGGAATTCCCGCGTACGGGGGTGACTCGGCGCGTTGAAGAGTTGCTCGGGGGTGCCCGACTCGACGATCCGGCCCGCGTCGAACATCAGGACCTCGTCGGAGACGTCCCGCGCGAACCCCATCTCGTGGGTGACACAGAGCAGGGTGATGTCGGTGGTGGCCGCGATCTCCCGCAGCAGGTCGAGGATCCCGGAGACGAGTTCGGGGTCCAGCGCCGAGGTCACCTCGTCGAGCAGGAGGATCTCCGGCTCCATGGCCAGGGCTCGCGCGATAGCGACCCGCTGTTGCTGGCCTCCCGACAGCCGTGTCGGGTGCTCGTCGGCCTTGTCCGCGAGGCCGACCATGTCGAGGAGTTCCCGCGCCCGCGCCTGAGCCTGCTCCTGGGGCTGCCCGAGGGTGCGGACGGGAGCCTCCGTGATGTTGCGCAGGACGTTCATGTGCGGGAACAGGTTGAAGTGCTGGAACACCATGCCGATACGGCGCCGGATCGGCCGCAGGTGCTTCTCGTCGGCCGGCTTCAGGGAACCGTCGTCCGCGCGGCGGTGCGTGAGGGGCTCGCCGTCCACCCAGATCACTCCGTCCGACACCCGCTCCAGCGTCATCAGCAGCCGCAGGATGGTGGTCTTGCCGGAGCCGGACGGGCCGATCAGCGTGAGGTGCCGGCCTCGGTCGGCCGTGAAGTCGAGTCCGTCGAGGACCGTGTGGTCGCCGTAGCGTTTGACGACCCGTTCGAAACGGACCATCGGCGGCTTGGCCACGGGAGTGTTCTGGGGCTGGGATTCGATGTCAGTGGCCAAGGCGTTGCTCCAGTTTCCGCAGGGCGAGCGAGGTCGGCCAGCTCGCCAGCAGGAAGACGAGTCCGGCGAGGGTGAACGCCTCGGGGTAGGCGAAGTGGTCGGCGCCGAACTCGCGTGCATGCGCGACCATTTCCGCGACGGTGATCACGGCGAGGAAGGGCGTCTCCTTGAACATGGCGATCGCGTAGTTGCCGAGCGACGGCAGCACCGTCCGGACCGCCTGTGGCAGGACGACGTCGGCCCACGTCCGCACCGGCGACAGCGACAGCGCCCGCGCCGCCTCCCACTGGCCTCGCGGAACGGCGTCGATCCCGGCCCGGTAGACCTCCGCGAGGTAGGCCGAGTAGTGCACGCCGAGCACCGCGACACCGAGCGTCAGCGGCGACACCGAGGTGAACACCGCGTACGCACCCGCGAGTTGGACGAGCAGTGGAGTCGAGCGCACGAACTCCGCGACGGCCCTGACAGGCCAGGACACCCAGCGGCTCGGCGCCCGTCCGCCGACCGCGAGGGCGAGGCCGAGGACAGCGGCGACGAGGGTGCCGAGGGCGGTCGCCAGGAGCGTCGTCCGGAACCCGGTGAGCAGTAGCGGCAGCGCCTCGCGGGCCGCCTCCCAGTCCCACTGGTGCGTCACGGCCGACCTCCGCTCGTCGCCGTCGTCCTGCCGAGCCTGCCGGCGGCCTGCCGCTCCAGGAGCCCCATCCCGGCCGTCAGCAGGCGAGCGAGGGCGAAGTACAGGACCAGCAGCGTCAGATACGCGGGAATCGTCTCGCCCGTGCGGTCGCGCAGGGACTGGACGACCGTCGTCAGATCCGCCACCGAGATCAGCCACAGCAGCGGCGTCGCCTTCAGCATCTGGATCAGCAGATTCGTGAACGGCGGGATCATCTGCGGCCACGCCTGCGGCAGGGCGATGCGGTAAAGGCGTTGCGGCGGCGTGAAGTTGAGGGCCACGGCGGCCTCCCGCTGCGGCGCGGGCACCGCCGCCAGCGCACCCCGGACCACCTCTGAGCCGTACGCCCCGTAGTTCAGGCCGAGCGCGAGAACCCCGCACACCAGCGGGCCGAACTCGTACCCGGTGAGCAGCGGGAACGCGTAGTACAGCCAGAAGAGCTGGATGTAGAGGGACGTGCCCCGGAAGAACTCGACGACCCCCCTCGACGTCCAACGAGCCATGCGCGGGCGGGCGTTCGCCGCCAGCCCGCAGACGAACGCGACGACGGCCGCGAGCAGCGCGCCCAGCACGGTTGCCTCGACGGTCACCCACAACCCGGAGGCCACCGAGGGGAGTTCGGAGAGGAAGGCGGACAGGAAGTCACCCATGGCAGTGCCCCCGCGTCAGGCCGCGCACAGCCGTGCCGTCGTCAGCGCGGCAGGGGGTTGTTCGGCGGCGGTGAAGCCGTAGGGGCCGAGCAGTTTCACGTACCGCTGCCGGTCGGAGGTGATCTTCTTCAGCTCGGTGTCGAAGGCGTCCCGCAAGGATTCGGCACCTTTGCGGAAGACGGCCCCACCGGGGCTGTACTGCTTCACCCCGCCGATCATCGGCAGGAACGGCTCGGTGACCTCAAGTCCCTTGTTGGTCCTGGCGAGCCAGCGCAGTGAGATGCCGGTCAGGACGAACGCGTCGATCCGCCCGTTCTTCACGGCGTCGGCGCCGTCCTGCGGCTTCGTCAGCGTCTTCACCTTGCCCGAGGGGATGCCGGCCGCCTCCACGTACCCCTTCTCGGCGGCCCCGGACATCACCCCGAGGGTGACGCCGGCCCGCTTCGCCGACGCCAGGTCGCCGAGCTGCTCCGGGTTCCCGGACGGCACCATCATCGCGGTCGGCGAGATGAACTCCGGCTGCGAGAATGCGGCCTTCTCGCAGCGGTCGGGGAGGATCGCCATGCCGGCGCTGATCACCTCGTACTTCCCGGCCAGCAACCCCGGGATCAGGCCGTCCCACTCCGAGAACACCGGCTCCAGCTTCGGTACGCCGAGCGCCTTGAACACCTCCGCGTGCAGTGTCGGCGCCTCGCCCTTGAGGGTGCCGCCCTCCTTGAAGCCGTACGGTGCCTCGTTCGCGTAGGCGACCTTCACGGAGCCTCGCTCGCGGAGCTTGGCGAGGAGATCCGCGTCGTCGGCCGCGCCGCCCTCGGTCCTGCTGCACGCGGCGAGGGCACCTGCGGAGGCGAGGACGAGGAGTCGGCGGCGGGTCAGGACGGTCTGGCTGGGCATCACGTGAAGTCCCCTGGTCGGGTGGTCGCGTTCGTCGTGCGGACGCACCTGCCCGGACTGACCGTTGTATGTCGGCCGACCCGGCAGTGTTATCGGCTCGTGACATGACCGTTTCGGCATCCTTAGCGATGTGGGCGTTTGATCGGCGGACCGTCGGCCGATGTGAGAACGCGCAGGTCGAAGCGGGGAGATGGGGTGAACCTTTCGCCATACGGGAATGCGCGGGCCCGGGCGGTCGTCGGGCGGGGCCACCCCGGCGCCGAAACCGGCCGGAATCAGGCCAACGGCGGGCGAGGCCGGTGGTCGTGATCATGTCGGGCAGGCCCTCGGCCTGCCGCTAGGCTTGGATCTCCGCAGCGGCAGACGAAGGAAGAAGGGCACTCCGTGTGAGCGGCCAGCACATGCAGATCGGCGAGGTCGCCGTACGGACCGACCTTCCGTTACGCACCATCCGGCACTACGAGGACGCCGGTCTCGTCGCCCCCTCCGCCCGCTCGCAGGGCGGCTTCCACCTCTACACCGAGTCCGACGTCGCCCGCCTCACGGTCGTCCGCAGCATGAAACCCCTCGGCTTCACCCTGGACGAGATACGGACCCTGCTGGAGACGACGGACCGGCTGGACTCCGGAGAGCCGCTGTCCCCCCGCGAGGCCGGGCAACTCCTCGGCCGGATACGGGTGTTCGAGCAGGCCGCACAGCGCAAGGTCGAGGAACTGCGGGCCCAGCTCGCCCAGGCGGAGGAGTTCGCGGGGGCGCTTTCGGCGCGGTTGGGGCGGAGGCGGTGAGGGGGTGAGGGGGCGGGGGTGAGAGGGGAGGGGCGTGGGGGCCGGTGCCGGGCGGGTCGCGGGTGACTGGGTACCGCGGGGCGTGAACGCGACGGGAGAGCGGCCTCGGCCCTGGGGGCGGCTCCGGCCCAGTTGCGCGGGTTCCTGGGTGTGGGGGGCTTCGGCCCGGTGGTGCGGGTCCCTGGTTGTGGAGGCGGCTCCGGTTCAGCGGCACGGCCTCCGGATCAGGAGAGGTCCCTGGTCGGGGAGTTGGCCTGCGGCCGGGGAGCTGGTCACGGGTCCGAGAGTTGGCCTCCGGTCCGGGAGCTGGTCCCCGGTCCAGGAGTCGGTCCCCGGCCCGGGAGACGGTCCCTGGTCCGGGAGTTGGCCTGTGGTTTGGGGGTCGGTCCCTGGTCCGGGAGTTGGCCTCTGGTCGGGGAGTCGGCCTGCGGTCCGGGAGTTGGCCTCCGGCCGGGGAGTTGGTCCCGGGCCCGGGAGTCAGGCCCCGGTCCAGGAGAATGGCTCTGGTCCAAGAGCAGTCAGGCGGGAGGCGGACATGGTGGGCGGCGACGGACCCGTGACCCTGCGTGGCCTCGCGGAGCGGCTCGGGCTGCATGTGTCCACGGTTTCGCGGGTACTCAACGGCCCCGCCGGCGCGCAGGGGCGTGCGGCCTCAGGTGATACCGCGCGCCGGATCCGGGAACTCGCCGACGAACTCGGTTACCGTCCCAACCCGCACGCCACCAGCCTGCGCACTCGCCGCAGCAACCTCGTCGGGGTCCTCTTCCCCCGCCTCTCGGAGATCGTGGTCGCCACCATCTACGAGGGCATCGAGGAGGAGGCGACGAAGTGCGGTCTCTCCACCTTCGTCACCAACACCCACGACGACCCCGCCACCCAGCGCGAGCGGATCGCCATGGTCCTCGGCCGCAGGGTCGACGGCCTCGTCGTCGGCGACGCGCACCTCGACGGCGCCGCCCTCACCACCCCCGCCCTGGCCGCCACCCCCTTCGTCCTCGTCAACCGCCGCACCGACACCGGCCACCCCGCGATCACCTGCGACGACCGCCTCGGCGGACGCCTGGTCGCCGAGCACTTCCTCGCCCTCGGCCACCGCGAGGTCGCCGTCGTCGCGGGCGAACCCTTCGCCAGCACCGGCATCGACCGCACGGCCGGCTTCACCGACCGCTACCGCGAAGCGGGCCTGCCGGTGCGCGCCCACCGGATACGCCACTGCCGGTTCGACACGGGCGGCGGACACCGGGCCGCCGCCGACCTCCTCACCGGCCCCGACCGGCCCACCGCGGTGTTCGCCGTCAACGACCTCGCCGCGATCGGCACCATTGGCGCCGCCCGCGACCTGGGCCTCGGCCTCGGCGACGACCTCGCGCTCGCCGGCTTCAACGACACACCGCTGGCCGCCGAACTCCCCGTCCCGCTCACGAGCGTCCACTCCCCGATGGCCGAACAGGGCAGGCGGGCCGTGCGGATGCTGCTGCGGCGGATCGCGGGGGAGACCGTCGAGTCCGAGGCGCTGACACCGCACCTCGTGGTGCGGGCCTCCACGGGAGCGCCGGTCGGGCCGAGCCTGGCGTGAGGTGAACTTCCCCTGAAGGGTGGGCAATTCGGTTGCCCAAACGATTGGGCAACGCATATGGTCCACCCTCTACGGCTATGGGGGTGGGCTCGGTGAAGTGGTTCGGCAGAGGGCGCGCGACGGCCTCGAAATCCCGCACGGCGTTCGCGGCGGATCTCCAGGCGGCCAGCCAACACGCGGAGTTGACCGGCCGCACGGGCAACGCCGGGGAAGCCGCGCTGAGGTACGCACAACTCGTCGCGGAGGCCGAGCGCGCCCTCGGGCCGGACGACACCGACACCCTGGCCCTGCGCCACCAACTGGCCCACTGGACAGGCGAGTCGGGTCGCCCCGAGGATGCGGTGCGCCAGTTCACCCGGCTGCTGGCCGACCGGGACC
Source organism: Streptomyces sp. S6 (assembly GCF_054880855.1). Lineage (NCBI taxonomy): Bacteria > Bacillati > Actinomycetota > Actinomycetes > Kitasatosporales > Streptomycetaceae > Streptomyces > Streptomyces sp. S6. Next base: position 17,633 of record NZ_JBTYMC010000126.1, read on the forward strand.
GCGTCCAAGGGCCCGGCCACCGCGACGCCGGACTCGTCCGGCACCAACTCGCCCACTGGCACGGCCGCGCGGGCCGCCCCGAGGAGGCCGTGCGCCGCTACGAGACCATGCGCCGGGAGGCCGAGCGGGAGAACCGCACCGAGACGGCGCTCACCCTGCTGTGCGAGGTGGGCTACTGGCAGCAGAAGAGCGGCGACACGGCGGCGGCGCTGCGCGCGTTCACCCTCATGCTGGAGACCGCCCGCCGTGAACTCGGCCCGAGCCACCAGCTCGTGCGGATCGCCCGCCAGCGCTACACCGAGGTCGCGGGCCGCCTCCCCTTCGGCGACGAGAGCGGACACGACGGACTGAGCGACCTCTTCGCGACCGCCGCCGCCGTCGAGGCCGAGGGCGACTTCGCCCGCGCGGGCCGCATGTACGCCGAGGCCGCCGCCCTCAGCGAGCGGCTGAG
>NZ_JBTYMC010000127.1:0-18048 GCF_054880855.1 Streptomyces sp. S6
GCCGGGGTGGCCGTCGCGGCTGCCGCGAGAGCACCCGCTCCGGCGGCGGCCAGGAAGGTCCGCCGGTGCAGCGGGCCGTTCGCGGTCGGTTCGGGGGTGTCGGACATCTTCATCACTCCTCCACGGGACGGCCACGGTTGCCGCCGTCGCGGGTAGGCTGAGTGATTAAGTTTTTAACTACAAGCGTTCATCGGGTGTCGAGGGGATGCGCGTGGCGAGTTCTCGTGCCTGGCGGCGTCCCACGCTCAGCGCCGTCGCCGCGCGCGCCGGGGTCTCGACCGCCACCGTGTCGAACGCCCTCAACGGCACCGGCCGCCTCTCCGAACAGACCAGGCAGCGCGTCCTGGCCGCCGCCCGCACCATCGGGTACACCGCCCGGGGCGGCAGCGGAGTCCTCGGCCTCACCATGACGACGTACGGCGACCTGCCCGTCGCCTACACGGAGATCCCCTACTACGCGCAGCTCACCCTCGGCGCGATGGCGGCGGCCCACGAACGCGGCTACCTCCTGCTGACCCTGCCGAGTTCGACGTCACCGTGGATGTGGCTGAACACCCCCCTGGACGGTGTCATCCACGTCGACCCCCGCGCGGACGACCCGGTGCGCGCCATCCTGCGCCGGCGCGGCGTCCCGATGATCACCGAGGGCCGCCCGCCCGATCCCCACCCCTGCGACGCCTGGGTGGACTCCGACCACGCGACCGGCCTGCGCCTCCTCCTCGACCACCTCGCCCGAGCCGGCGCCCGGCGCGTCGCGCTCTCCCTCCCCGTGCACGACGACGCGTACCCGGCGCTGGTCGCCGACGCGTACCGCTCCTGGTGCGCCGAGCACGGGACACCGGCCCTGGTGGAGGAGTACGACTCGACGCCGGACTACCTGACGGCCGAACGGCACGCCGTGGACCGCCTGTTGGACCGTACCCCGCGCCCCGACGCGGTCCTCGGCGTCTACTCCGACTCCGGCCACACCGCCCTCGCCGCCGCCCGCGACCGGGGCCTTCGGGTGCCGGAGGATCTGCTGGTGGCGTGCGTCAGCGAGGACCCCGACTACGCGACGACCGTCCCGCCGGTCACCACCCTGAGCCTCCGCCCCGATCTGGTCGGCGCGGAGGCGGTCGATCTGCTGATCTCGGTGATCAACAGGCGGGGTGGGGTGGAGCGGCGCCGGCTCGTGCAACCTGTGCTGCTGCCCCGGCGGTCAACTCACGACGCGGTGAAGGGCCGGTCGTAGACCTCCAGGCTGCGGATCGACGCCCAGGTCCCGGAGGGCAGCCCGGTGACGGTGACCCGCACGTACCGGGCCTGCGCCTGGAACGCGGACACCTGCACCTGCCCGGTCGCGGTGGTCGCGGTCAGGTCGGCCAGGGTGCTCCAGGCCGTCCCGTCGGCCGAACCCTCGATCCGGTAGCGGTAGTTCATCGCCGGGAACTCCCAGGCGATCCGGACTCCGGTGAGCGACTTCCGCGACCCGAGGTCCACGGTCAGCCACTCCCCCGCGCCCCCGCCGTTCGCGCACCAGCGGGTCGCGGTGGACCCGTCCACGGCCTTCGCGGCGGTGTTCCCCTTGGCGCTCTCCTCGCTGCTCGCCGTGGCGGGCCGCCCGGCGGCGATGTCGGCGGGCTGCACGGAGCGGTCGAGGGTGACGCCGACGACGGTGTCCTCGGGGCTGCGCGTGCGGTCGATGCCGGTGATCGTCACCGTGCCGTCCGCTGCGACGGTGTACGGCAGGGCGGCGCCGGTGGCGACGTCGAAGACGCGGGTGACGGCGGCGTCCCCGGTGGCGGGGGTGGTGAACGTGGTGCCGCTGTGGCCGGGCAGGAGGTGGACGTAGAAGGTGTCGTCCCGGTAGGTGAAGCCGTACCGCCCGTCGACCGGCTGCCAGGGACCGCCCCGGGTGCCGTAGACGGACGGGCCGTAGGTGGCGAGGAAGGCGCCGACCCTGCGCACCGCCGCCGCCTGGTCGGCCGGGATCGCGCCGGTGCGGTCGGGGCCGACGTTGAGCAGGACCGTCATGTTCCGCACCCACGCGTTGACGAGGACGTTCATGATGGCGCCGAAGCTCATCACGGGTGCCCCGGCGACGTAGCCCCAGGCGCCGCCGATGGTGAAGCACTTCTCCGCGACCTTCCCGGTGCGGATCGCGCCGGTCGGCACGGAGCCGCCCTCCTCGCTGGTGTAGTCGCCGATCCAGCCGGAGCGCAGGGTGGTGACGACGTCGGGCTGGTGCTTGCGGACCAGCCCCGTCAGTCCGAGCGGTCGGCCCGTCGCCGGGTCGGTCTCGCCGTACGCGGCGTCCACCGGCCACTCGTTCGCGGGGTCGCGGAACTTGCCGGGCTCCCAGAAGAACGCGGCGTCCGCGTCGGAGCCGGTCTGGCCGAGCCAGCCGCCGTCCCACCACAGGTCGTCGATCGCGCCGTACTGCGTGACCAGCTCCCTGACCTGCTGGTACACCTCGTTCTTCATGATCCGCGCGTTCTCCTTGTGCGCCGGATCGGTGACGTAACCCCACTTGTTGGGGAGGCAGTTGGTACCCCGGACGTCGTAGTAGCCGGGGTAGCGCCAGCTCAGCGGCGAGTAGTACAGGCCGACGCGCAGTCCGGCCTCGCGGACGGCGGAGACGTAGCGGGCGATGAAGTCGCTGCGCAGGGGTGCCTGTCCGGCGGTCCAGGCGTTCGGGTGGGTGGAGGGCCACAGGGCGAACCCGTCGTGGTGCCGGGCGGTCAGGACCGTGTACCTGGCGCCCATGTCCCGGGCCAGGCGGGCCCATTCGGCGGGGTCGTAGGCGCTCGCGGTGAACTGCTGGGCCGTGGTGTCGGTGACGTACTTCCGGTAGTTCTCCGGGGTGACGGCGGCGTTCTCCATGTACCACTCGCCCTTGGCGGGGCCGGCGTAGACGCCCCAGTGGATGAACATGCCGAGCTTGGCGTCCTGCATCCAGCGGATCTTGTCGTCGGGCTGCTGTTCGACGCCCAGGTCGGGCTGGGGGACCCGGAGCGGGAGGAGGGGCAGCGGCTGGGGGGAGGCGGCGGCGCGGTCGGGGGTCGCGAGGGCAGGGGTCGCGAGGGCGGGGGTGATCGCCGCGGCGGCTGTCATGGCGGCCACACCGGTCAGCGCCGCGCGGCGGCTGATGGGTTCAGACATGGGATGTATTAAGGGGTGGGGGAAGAGCGGCGTCCAGAGGCCGGACACGCCATATCGGGCCACGTTCGCCGTCGAAGCGCATCGACACCTCCAGGGATGTCCAGAAGGCACACATAACCGGCTGATGAAGAAAGTTTCTCGATCTCAAAGCCCTTGTTTCGCGCGAAACACCTCCGTTACCTTCGCTTCGATGTGAAGCGCTTCGACACCCCTGCTTCGACACGCCCCGACCATCCCGAGGAACCGTCATGACGGCACGCGGCATCACCGACCGCCTGGGCTCTCTCGCCTTCGGTGGCGACTACAACCCCGAGCAGTGGGACGAGGAGACCTGGCGGGAGGACGACGTCCTCATGCGCCGGGCCCGCGTCAACCTGACCACGCTCGGCGTCTTCTCCTGGGCCCTGCTCGAACCGGAGGAGGGCCGCTACGACTTCTCCTGGCTGGACGCCCACATAGACCGCCTACACGCGAACGGCGTCGCCGTGGACATCGCCACCCCGACGGCCTCCCCGCCGCCCTGGTTCACCCTGGCCCACCCCGACTCGCTGGCCGTCACACCGGACGGCACCCGGCTCGTGCACGGCAGCCGCGACACCTACTGCCTCGCCTCACCGGCCTACCGCGCGGCGGCCCGCAGGATCGCCGGAGCGCTGGCCGAACGGTACGCCGACCACCCCGCCCTCGCGCTGTGGCACGTCCACAACGAGTACGGCACGCTGTGCTGGTGCGACCACGCGGCGGTCGCGTTCCGGATCTGGCTGCGCGCCCGGCACGGCACGCTCGACGCCCTCAACGACGCGTGGGGCACGGCATTTTGGAGCCAGCGCTACACGTCGTGGGAGCAGGTGCTGCCGCCGCGCGCGACGCAGTACCACAAGAACCCCGGCCAGACCGTGGACTTCCACCGCTTCTGGGCCGACGAGATCATCGCCGCCTACCGCGAGCAGCGTGACGCGATCCGCGCGCACAGCGACCGCCCGGTGACGACGAACCTGATGCTCCAGTACAACCTGCGGCTCGACATGTGGGCCTTCGCCGACGAACTCGACGTCGTGACCTCCGACCACTACCCGATGGCCCCCGGCCTGGACGCCGCCGCGAACGCCGCCCACTACGCCGACCTCTCCCGCTCCCTGGGCGGCGGCCGGCCCTGGCTGCTGATGGAGCAGGGCACCAGCACCGTCTACGACGGCGAGCAGGTGCTCGGCAAGGAGCCCGGGGAGGTCCTGCGCCACACCCTCGGGTACATCGCGCGCGGCTCGGAGGGCGCCCTGTTCTTCCAGTGGCGCCAGTCCCGGGCGGGCGCCGAGACCTGGCACTCGGCGATGCTCCCGCACGCGGGCCCGGACAGCCGGATCTTCCGCGAGACCGTCGGGGCCGGCGAGGCGGTCGCAGCCCTCGGCGCCCTGGCGGGTTCCACTGTCACCGCCCAGGTCGCCGTCCTCGACTCCCCGGACGCGATGTGGGCGCTGGAGGCGAACGGCCTGCCCTCCAAGCGCCTCGACCACCAGGCGATGGTCGGCGCCGCGCACCGGGCGCTGTGGGACGCGGGCGTCACCGTCGACTTCGCCCGCCCCGACCAGGACCTGAGCGGCTACCGGCTGGTCGTCGCGCCGTCCCTGTTCCTGCTGTCGGACGAGGCCGCCGAGAACCTGCGCCGGTACGTCGAGGGCGGCGGCACGCTCCTCGTCCAGCACGCGGCCGGGTACGTGGACGACCGGATGCACGCCCGCCTCGGCGGCTACCCGGCCCCGGCGCTGCGCGAAACGCTCGGCATCCGCGTCGAGGAGCACCGCCCGCTGCGCACCGACCAGCGGATCACCCTGTCTGACGGCTCGCACGGCACCGTGTGGAGCGAGTCCCTGCACACCGAGGGCGCCGAGACCCTCGCCGCGTACACGCACGGCATGCTGGAGGGCCGCCCCGCCCTCACCCGGCACCGCTTCGGCACCGGCCAGGGCTGGTACCTGTCGACGTGGCTGGACGACGCCGGGTACGGCGCCCTGGTGCAACGGCTCCTGAAGGAGGCCGGCGTCGCGCCGGAGCTGCCGGACCTCCCGGCCGGCGTCGAGGCCGTCACCCGGCACGCGCCCGACGGCCGCCGCTGGCACGTCCTGATCAACCACACCCCGGACACCGTGCCCCTCCCCTCCTCCGCCCACGACCTGCTCACCGGCACGACACTCGCCGAACTGGCGCCCGGCGGCTGCGCCGTACTGGAGGGCGCCCGATGACCGACGGCTGGAGCTGGGGACACGAGGCCCTGCACCTGCGGTTCACCCCCGAGGGCCGCCTGATCCACTTCGGGGCGCCCGGCGAGGAGGGCCACGGCGACCGGGGCGCGCTGGCCCCGGTGGAGGTGACGGCCACCGGCCACGGACGCGACTGGTCGGGCAGCCGCCTCGTCCAGACGGCGCTCGGCGCCCGCCTGCGCCACCGCTCCCACCACGCGTCCCGGGACGGCGCCTGGCACACGCTGACCGTCGAACTCCACGACCCGCAGACCGGGTTGACTGCGGAGATCACCTACCGCTCCCCCGACGGCGTCACCGTGGTCAGCTCCGAGGTGACCCTGCGCAACGAGGGGCCGGACACGCTCCACCTGGAGTCGGTCAGCTCGTTCGCCGCGGGCTGCCTGACCCCGCCGGACCCGGCGGCCCTGGACGCCGCCGACCTGCTGTGGGCGCGCAACGACTGGTTCGCGGAGTGCCGCTGGCAGCGCGAGCCGCTGCGGCTGTCGCTGCCGAACCAGGAGGGACGGGTCCGGCACGCGAACGGCCGCTCCGGGTTCGCGCTCACCGGTCAGGGGGCCTGGTCGAGCTGCGGGCACCTCCCCATGGGCGGCCTCACCGACCGTGACACCGGCCGCAGCCTGGTGTGGCAGGTCGAGCACAACGGCGGCGGCTGGCGCTGGGAGTGCGCCGAGCGGGACGGCGCGGCCTACCTCGCGCTGTTCGGTCCCTCCGACGCCCACCACGGCTGGCGCCAGCCCCTGGCACCGGGTGAGGTCTTCCGTACCGTGCCCGTGTCCGTGGCGTTCAGCGCGGACGGCGGAACCGACGCCGCGTTCGCCGCGCTGACCCGCTACCGGCGGATCCAGCGCCGCCCGCACCGCGACCACAGCGCGCTGCCCGTCGTCTTCAACGACTACATGAACTGCCTGATGGGAGACCCCACCACCGAGAAGCTGCTGCCCCTGATCGACACGGCGGCAAAAGCGGGTGCGGAGTACTTCGTCATCGACGCGGGCTGGTACGACGACGGGAACTGGTGGGACCGGGTCGGTGCCTGGGAGCCGTCCGCCGCGCGGTTCCCCGGCGAGAAGGGCATCCACGAGGTGCTCGACCGGATCCGGGAGCGCGGCATGGTCCCCGGGCTGTGGCTGGAGCCGGAGGTGGTCGGGGTGCAGAGCCCGATGGCCGGCGACCTGCCCGACGAGGCGTACTTCCGCCGCAACGGCGTCCGGGTCGTGGAGGCCGGCCGGTTCCACCTGGACCTGCGGCATCCGGCCGCGCGCGAGCACCTCGACCGGGTGGTGGACCGGCTGGTCGGCGAGTGGGGTGTCGGCTATCTGAAGCTCGACCACAACCTCGACCCCGGCCCCGGGACCAGCGCCCACCCCGGCGAGAACCCGGCCGCAGGGCTCCTCGGCCACCACCGCGCCCACCTCGACTGGCTCGACGGCGTCCTGGACCGGTATCCGCACCTGGTGGTGGAGAACTGCGCCTCGGGCGGTATGCGCTGGGACCACGCGATGCTCTCGCGCCTCCAGCTCCAGTCCACCAGCGACCAGCAGAACCTGGCGCTGTACGCGCCGATCGCCGCCTCCGCGCCGACCGCCGTCACCCCCGAACAGGGCGCCGTCTGGGCCTACCCGCAGCCGGACGACTCCCTCGACGAGGTCGCCTTCACGATGGTGAGCTCCCTCCTGGGCCGCATCCACCTCTCCGGCCTGCTGTCGGACCTGGCACCCGAGGCCCGCGTGCTGGTCCACGAGGCGGTCGGCGTCTACAAGGCCCTCCGCGCGGACCTGCCCGGTGCCGTGCCGTCCTGGCCGCTGGGCCTGCCCGGCTGGGACGACCCCTGGATCGCCCTCGCCCTGCACACCCCGGACACCACGTACCTCACCGTCTGGCGCAGGCCCGGCGGTGAGCCGAGCGTCACGCTCCGCCCGGCCGGTGGGGTGGCCGACGCCGAGGTGCTGTACCCGGCGTCGAGCCGGGCCGTCGTCACCCCGGACCCGGAGAGCGGCAACCTCACCGTGACCCTGCCCGCCGCGCCGTCCGCGGTGCTCCTGCGCATCACCCGCACGTCTGCCGAGAGGAACATCTGAAGTGCACGTCCAGTACCCGCCCGCCGCGCCCGTCCTCCCCGGGTTCCACCCCGACCCGAGCGTCTGCCGCGTCGGTGACGACTACTACCTCGTCTGCTCCACCTTCGAGTACTTCCCCGGCATCCCCCTCTTCCACAGCCGTGACCTGGTCAACTGGCGGCAGATCGGCAACGTCCTGGACCGGCCCGAGCAGTTGCGGCTGCCCGTCGGCATGGCGTCCTCCGGCGGCATCTACGCGCCGACCCTGCGCCATCACGACGGCCGGTTCTGGCTGATCGTCACCAACTGCGCCGAGGGCGGCGGCAACTTCCTGGTCACCGCGACCGACCCGGCGGGCCCCTGGTCGGACCCGATCCGGTCGCCGGGCGTGCCGGGGATCGACCCCGACCTCGCCTGGGACGAGGACGGCACGTGCTGGTGCACCGTCGCCGGGGTGTCGCAGGTCCGCCTGGACCCGGCGACCGGGAAGACGGAGAGCGAGCCGCGCCGGGTGTGGTCGGGCGGTCCGGGGGCCAAGGCTCCCGAGGCGCCGCACCTGTACCGGATCGGCGAGCACTGGTACCTGCTGATCGCCGAGGGCGGCACCGAGCGCGGTCACGCCGTCTCCATCGCGCGCGGCCCTTCTCCGGAGGGCCCTTTCGAGCCGTGCCCGGCGAACCCGGTCCTCACCCACCGGGGTACGGGCCACCCCGTCCAGAACACCGGTCACGCCGACCTCGTCCAGGGCCCGGACGGCTCCTGGTGGATGGTGTTCCTGGGGGTGAGGCCGCGCGGCGGCACCCCCGGCTGGCACGTCCTCGGCCGGGAGACCTTCCTGGCCCCCGTGACCTGGGAGGACGGCTGGCCGGTGGTCGGCGAGGTGGTGTCCGACCCGGCCACGCTCCCCTGGCCGCTCTCCCCCGTTCCCGCCGAGGAGCCCCGCGACGACTTCGAGGACGACGTCCTCGCCCCGGCCTGGATCTCGGTGCGGGACCGTGTCGCCGAGCACTGCACCACCGGGGAGCGTCCCGGCTGGCTGACGCTCCGCGCGCGGGGCGCCTCCCTCGACGAGCCCGACGTGGTGTTCACCGGCCGCCGCCAGCGGGACTTCGCCTGCCGGGCGCGCACGCTCGTCGACGCGGCCGAGGGGCGTGGCGGCCTCGCCGTCCGGCTCGACGAGCGGCACCACTACGAGATCGAGGCGTCCGCGACGGACGTGCGGGTTCTCGCCCGGGTCGGCTCCCTGCGCACGGTCGTGGCCGAACGGCCCCTGCCGGCCGGGCCGGTGGTGCTCACCGTCACCGTCACCGACCCGGCGGTCCAGTACGGGCCGTGCACCGGGCCCGACGACATCGTCTTCGGCGTCGAACTGCCCGACGGCACGGCCGAGGAGCTCGCCTCTCTGGACGGCCGGTACCTGTCGACGGAGGTCGCCGGCGGCTTCACCGGGCGGGTCGTCGGACTGTACGCGGCCGAGGGCACCGTCCGCTTCGACTGGTTCGAACTGGCCAAAATCCGGTAGGCGACGCGGAAACCAGCGGTTCCAGGGGATCTTTCACTCTCGCGGGCTTCGAATGTTTCGAGGTGAATACCGAATCCTGCGAGAGTCATTGACGGGGTCGAGCGCCTTCCCAATCATCCAAGGTGCTCGACAAGCCGCTCCACGTTCGGCCTGTCGGACGTGGACGTGGCCAAGGCATGTCCTGGCCATCCCCCCACCCGTCCCCAAGGAGAACCATGAACCCGCTGAAACAGCTCGGCTCACGCCGGGCATCCGTCTTAGGGCTACTGGCCGCGACCACCCTGGTGACACCCGGGATCGCGGCAGGAGCGCCCGCAGGCGCCGACATCGCTGTCAAGGCGTCCACCCTCGGCGCCCAGGCCGCCCAGTCCGGACGCTACTTCGGCACCGCCGTGGCCTCGGGCCGGCTCGGTGACGGCACGTACACCGGGATCCTGAACCGTGAGTTCAACCAGGTGACGGCCGAGAACGAGATGAAGTGGGACACCGTCGAGCCGTCCCGGGGCCAGTTCAACTTCGGCCCCGGCGACCGGATCGCGAGCCAGGCGTCGTCCCACAACCAGAGGCTGCGCGGCCACACCACGGTCTGGCACTCCCAGCTCCCCGGCTGGGTGAGCGGCATCCGCGACGCGAACACCCTGCGCGGTGTGATGAACAACCACATCACCCAGCTCATGGGCCACTACAAGGGCCGCGTCTACGCGTGGGACGTCGTCAACGAGGCGTTCGCCGACGGCGGCAGCGGCCAGCTCCGCAGCTCCGTCTTCAAGGACGTCCTCGGCGACGGCTTCCTGGAGACCGCGTTCCGCACGGCCCGCACGGCCGACCCCGCGGCCAAGCTCTGCTACAACGACTACAGCATCGAGGACTGGAACTCGGCGAAGACGCAGGGCGTCTACCGGATGGTCCGCGACTTCAAGTCCCGTGGCGTGCCGATCGACTGCGTCGGCTTCCAGTCCCACTTCGGCGCGGGCGGCCCTCCGTCCAACTTCCAGACGACGCTGTCGAACTTCGCCGCGCTCGGGGTGGACGTCCAGCTCACCGAACTGGACATCGCGCAGGCCGGGACCGGCGCCTACGCGAACGCCGTCCGCGCCTGCCTCAACGTCGCCCGCTGCACCGGCATCACCGTCTGGGGCATCCGCGACAGCGACTCCTGGCGCAGCCGCGAGAACCCGCTCCTGTTCAACTCGGGCGGCGGGAAGAAGCCCGCGTACAACTCGGTGCTGACGACCATGGGCGGCACGCCGGCGTCCTGATGCGCGCCGAGGCCGGCCGTGCCCTTCGCGGGCGCGGCCGGCCTGTCGGTGTCCGGTCAGCCCTTGATGGCCCCGGTGAGCATGCCCTTCTTGAAGTGCCGCTGGACGAACGGGGAGGCGACCGCGACGGGGATCAGGGCGAGGACCATGACGGCCATCTGGAGCCCCAGTCCGGAGAGTTCCCCGGTACGGACGGCCTGCTGGAGGCCGGTGGGGGCCTCGGTGTTCTTCTGGACGAGCTGGATGAGCACGTTCTGGAGCGGCATCATCTGCTGGTCGGTGAGGTAGATGGACGCGTTGAACCAGGCACTCCAGTAACCCACCGCGTAGAACAGGGAGATGACCGCCAGGACCGCCCGTGACAGGGGAAGGATGATGGTCAGCAGGATGCGCAGGTCTCCCGCGCCGTCGATGCGGGCGGACTCGGTGAGTTCGGGGGAGATCCCCATGAAGAAGGCCCGCAGGACGAGGATGTTGAAGACGGAGACCGCGCTCGGCAGGATCAGCGACAGGTAGGTGTCGGTGAGTCCGAGCGTCTGCACCAGAAGGTAGGTCGGGATGAGCCCGGCGCCGAAGAACATCGTCGCCAGCATGGTCATCAGGAAGAACCGGTGCCCCACGCTGCCGGGCCGTGAAAGGCCGTAGGCGCCGAGGACCGACACCGTCATCGAGAACAGCGTCCCGAAGAGGGTGATGCCGACGGAGACCATGATCGCCCGGCTGACCTGGCCGCCGCCGAGGAGTTCGGTGTAGTTGACGAAGGTGATGCCCTCGGGGATCACGACGAGGCCGCCCGCCCGGTCGATCACGGGTTTCGGGGAGAGGCTCGTGACGATGACGATCCACAGCGGAGCGAGGACCCCGAGGCAGCACAGGACGAGGAAGCCGCCCTTGGCGGTGAGTCCGACCTTGCTCGGCTTCTCCTCCCATACCGGGCGGGGCGGGGCCTGAAGGCTGCGGATCAACTGCGTGTTCAGGCTCACTTCTTGTACACCCCCTGCTCGCCCAGCAGGTGGGCGAACTTGTTCGCGCCCAGGACGAGACAGACCCCGATGACGCCCTTGGCGAGGCCCACCGCCGCCGCGTAGCTGAAGTCGCCGTTCTGGATACCCACGTTCCACACATAGGTGTCGAGGACCTCGCTGGCCCCCGCGCCCACCGCGTTCCGTTGCAGCAGGTACTGCTCGAACCCGACGCTGAGCGCGTCACCGACCCGCAGGACCAGCAGCAGCGCGATCACCGGGCGCAGCGCGGGCAGCGTCACGTGCCACATGCGGCGCCAGCGGCCCGCACCGTCCATGGCGGCGGCCTCGTAGAGGTCGGTGCTGACGGCGGCGAGCGCGGCGAGGAAGACGATGATCCCCCAGCCGGCGTCCTTCCACACGGCCTGCGCGGTGACGAGGTACTTGAAGAGGCTCGCGTCGGTCATCAGGTCGAAGCCGCTCCAGCCGTGGTTCTCCAGAGTCTGGGCAATGATGCCCGCGCCGCCGAGGATCTGCTGGAAGACGGTGACGACGAGGACCCAGGAGAAGAAGTGCGGCAGGTACATGATGGCCTGCGCGACGGCCCGGACCCGGGGCCTGATCACGCTGTTGATGACCAGCGCGAGAAGGATCGGCACGGGGAAGAACAGCACCAGCTGGAGTGCGAACAGCAGCAGGGTGTTCCTCGCGGCGCTCCAGAACAACGGGTCGTCGAACATCCGGGAGAACTGCTCCACGCCGATCCACGGGCTGTGGAAGATCGCCGTGATGCCGTTGGTGGAGATGTAGGGGTCGTAGTCCTGGAAGGCGACGACGTTGCCGAGCATCGGCACGTAGTTGAAGAGCAGGAGCAGCGCGGTGACGGGCAGCGTCATCAGGATGAGCGTGCGGTCGCGGCGCAGCCGGATCCGCAGCGGCACCTTGCCGGCCTTGGCCGCCCGCACCCGGCGCGGTGTCCGCGCTTTCGTCCTCGCGGAGGCGGTCTCGGGGACCGCCTCCTCGACGGCTGTGGACGGCATCAGTTGCCACTGCCGTTCTTGTCGAAGAGCTCCTTGTACCAGTCGCGCAGCTTGTCGCCGCCGGAGGACTTCCAGGTGGAGATGGCGGCCTGGACGTCGGAGAGCTTCTTGTTGCCGCGCACGAAGTCGATCTGGAGCTGCTCGATCTGGCTGGAGAGGCTGGCGTAGCGGGTCGGCTCCACGACGGTCATGCCGTAGGTGGACGTCTTCTTCATGAACGCGCCCATCCGCTGCTGCCACTCGGCCTGCTTGCGGGCGACGTCGGGGAAGTCGGGGTGGGCGAAGTAGGGGGCCGGGGAGGCGAGCATCGTCCAGGTGTTGTTCACCTCGGTGTTGCCCTGGTCGCTCTTGACGGGGACGCCGGCCTTCACCGTGTAGTGGGTGCCCTCGACGCCGTAGTCGACGAGCATCCGCTCCTTGGTGCCGTAGGGGGCGGCGGCGAAGTCGGCGGCGGCGAGCGCGTTCTCGACGGTCTCCTTCGAGGCGTCCTTGCGGATCATGGACCAGATGTTGGCGGGCGCGCCGAAGTACAGGCCGGGCTTGCCACCGTCGGCACCGAAGATGTCCATGCCCTCGATCTTCAGCGTCGGGTTGGCCTCGGCCTGTTCGGCGACCGTCTTGTACCAGGAGGACATGTCGCTGGCCCAGACGAGGACCTGTCCTGCCGTGAAGCGCTGGCCGTCGTCCCCGGAGCGGGCCCTGGCGTCGGGGTGGACACAACCGGCGGCGAAGATCTTGCGGACCCACTCCAGGGATTCGAGGTACTCGGGCTGCTCGATGTTGTACAGGACTTTGCCGTCGGCGCTCATGTTCCAGCCGGGGGCGACGCCGAAGACACCGCCCGCTATCCAGCTGATGTCGCCGCAGGCGTACACCTTGGCCTTGGGGTCGGTGGCCTCCTTGGCCCAGCTGAGGAATTCGTCGGCCGACTTGGGCGGGGTCCAGCCCTTCGCGTCGAAGACGTCCTTGCGGTAGAAGGGGACGATCGCGTTCGCGGGGGCGGTCGCCATCGGGATGCCGCGCAGCGCGCCGCCGAAGATGCCCATGCGCCAGGCGTCGGTGGGGATCGCGGCGAGGTTCGGGTACTTCTTGACCTTGTCGCCGGCGAGGTAGGGGCCGAGGTCCATGAACTTCGCGGTGATCGCGTTGGGGAGCCGGTTGCTGACCAGTTCCCAGGACGGCACGACCACCATGTCGGGGATCGCGCTGGAGGCGAGGACGGCGCCGAGCTTCTGGCCGTAGGTGGTGCCGTCCTGGTTCTGCCAGGTGATCTTGGTGCCGGCCGCGGCGTCGACCGCCTTGTAGTAGGCGCAGTCGGGCTTGGGCGGGGTGCCCCAGAGCGGGGACATGATCTTCAGGGGGGCGCCGGTGCCGAGCTTGGCCGGGACCGAGGCGACGAGGGCGGCGAGGTCGACCTTGCTGGTGTAGGCGGCGGAGGAGCCGTTCTTCGACGGCAGGTCCGGCTTGGCGGTCGTACTGGGGACGTAGGTCGGCAGGAGCTTCTCGGCGGCCTTGCCCGAGGTGGTTCCCTCCTCCTTCTTTCCGCCGGACCCGCCGCAGGCGGTGAGCAGAGGCATCCCACCGGCTATCGCCGCGGTGGCGATGGCGGTGGAGGCGAGAAAGCTTCTCCGGCCTGGCCCTGAGGAGGTGGAGGCGGTGTTCGGCGTCATTGCGTCAACCCTTCGTGCACACCTGGACACTCGACGGTGGGGCATCCCATGAATCGAGCGGAATCGCAGTCGAAGCGCTTCGATATTGCAGCGAGGTTAAGTGAACACCCAAGGCGGCACAAGGGTCGCTTCCAAGATTGGTCCGACGTATTTACGCGGATCGCTTGACACTTCATCCTGTAGCTCACGAGCATCGAAGCGCTTCGAAGACTGTTGCCGTTCTCTGCCAAGGAATCCCACGTGTCCGCAGAAACACCCGCCCTTGTCGCCCTTGTTCACGATCCGCGGCTGCCGATCGGGAAGCGCGTCGACGCCCTGTTGTCGCAGCTGACCCTCGACGAGAAGATCGGCTTCCTGCACCAGTTCACGCCATCCGTGGACCGCCTGGGCCTCCCGGCCTTCCGCACCGGCCAGGAGGCGTTGCACGGCGTGGCCTGGATGGGCCCGGCGACGGTGTTCCCGCAGGCGGTCGGCCTCGGCGCGACCTGGAACCCCGCTCTCGTGCGCCGCGTCGGCGAGGCCGTCTCCCGCGAGGTCCGCGCGATGCGCACCCGTGACGACCGCGTCGGCCTCAACGTGTGGGCGCCGGTGGTGAACCTCCTGCGCCACCCCCTGTGGGGCCGCAACGAGGAGGGCTACTCGGAGGATCCCCGCCTGACCTCGGCCATCGCGACCGCGTACACGCACGGCCTGCGCGGCGACCACCCCACGTACTGGCGGACGGCTCCCGTCCTCAAGCACTGGCTGGCCCACAACAACGAGACCGACCGCGACACCTGCTCGTCGTCGGTCCGCCCGCGCGTCCTGCACGAGTACGACCTGCCCGCCTTCCGCGCCACGGTCGAAGCCGGTGCCGTCGCCGGGGTCATGCCCGCGTACAACCTGGTCAACGGCCGTCCCAACCACGTCTCCCCCTATCTGAACGACCACCTGCGCACCTGGACCGACGAAGACCTCTTCGTCTGCTCCGACGCGGGCGCCCCCTCCAACCTGGCCGACTCCGAGCACTACTTCGACACGCACGAGGAGGCCACGGCCGCCTCGCTGCTGGCCGGCGTGGACAGCTTCACCGACCACGGCACCGACAGCTCCAAGATCATCGCCCGGATCAGGGGCGCGCTGGAACAGGGTTTTCTCACCGAGGGCGACATCGACAAGGCGGTCCGGCGCCAGCTGTCCGTCCGCTTCCGGCTCGGCGAGTTCGACCCGGCCGACGACCCGTACGCCTCCGACGCCGCGTTCGACACCCCGGAGCACCGCGCGCTCGCCCAGGAGGCCGCCGAGCAGGCGATCGTCCTGCTCAAGAACGAGGGCGGTCTGCTCCCCCTCGCGCCGAGCACCCGGATCGCGGTGGTCGGGCTGCTCGCGGACGAGTGCAAGCGGGACTGGTACAGCGGCAACCTCCTCCACCGCTCGACCCCGCTCCAGGGCCTGCGTGAGCGGTTCGGCACGGACCACGTGACGTTCGCGGAGGGCGTGGACCGCGTCCTGCTCAAGACGTCCGACGGCACCTTCCTGACCGTCCCGCAGGCCGAGGCGGACGACGAGGTGCGCGGCGCCGAGGGCGCGCTCGACCCGGCGCTCCTCGCGGGCCGCACCGACCTGCCCCCGCTGACCTGCGGCGCGACCGGCACCGAACTCGCCCTCGTCGACTGGGACGAGGGCATCCTCACGCTGCGCGCGCCCGACGGGCGGTACCTGTCGGTCGCCGCGGACGGCTACCTGCGCGCGTCCGCCGACCAGCCCGGCGGGTGGGTCGTGCAGGAGACGTTCCGCCTCGAACCCCACGAGAACGGCCACCTCCTCCGCCACATCGGTACGGGACTCCCTGTCCGAGTCGCCGCCGACGGGGTACGGGTTGCCGCCGAGGATCCGGAGATCTTCGAGGTGGTCACCGTCGAGCGGGGCGAGGACGAGGTCGAGCGGATCTGCGCCGGCGCCGACGTCGTCGTGGTCGTCGCGGGCAACGACCCGCACATCAACGGCCGTGAGACCCAGGACCGTACGACCCTGGTCCTCCCCGCCCACCAGGAGCGCCTGCTGCGCGCGGCCCGTGCCGCGAACCCGGCCACCGTGCTCGCGCTGACCTCGGCGTACCCCTATGCCGTGGACGACGCGGACCTCCCCGCGGTGCTCTGGACCGCCCACGGCGGCCAGGCGGCCGGCACCGCCCTCGCCCGGGTCCTCGCCGGCGACGTCTCCCCCGCCGGACGCCTCCCCCAGACCTGGTACGCGGCCGACGCCGACCTCCCCGACCTCCTCGACTACGACGTCATCGGCAGCCGCCAGACCTACCTCTACTTCGAGGGCACCCCCCGCTACCCCTTCGGCCACGGCCTGTCCTACACGTCGTTCTCCTACGACGGCCTGAAGCCGCAGGAGGACGGCGACGGCGTCCGGGTCTCGTTCACCGTCACCAACACCGGTGACGTCACCGCCGACGAGGTCCCCCAGCTCTACCTGCGGGCCGTGGAACCGTCGGTCCCCCGCCCCCGCCGGGAACTGGCCGCACACGAGCGCCTCACCCTCGCACCCGGCGAGACCACCGAGGTCGCCTTCCGGGTACCGGCGTCGGCGTTCGCGTTCTGGGACGTCGCACAGGGGCGCCACCGGGTGGAGCCGGGCCCGTACGAGCTCGTCGTCGGCGCGTCCGCCGAGGACGTCCGCCTCACCGGCACCGTCCACCTCACCGGCGAGCCGACCCTCCCCCGAGCCGTCCTCGCCGCCGGCCTGGAGGCGGCGGACTTCGACGAGCAGAGCGGCACGGAGATCGTGGACCGGGCCAAGACATCGGGTGATTCCGTGACGCCGGCGGCCGGCGGCCGGGGTGAACTCCTGTTCCGCGCCTGCGACTTCGGCTCCTCGGGGGCGACCGGGATCACCGTCGAGGCGGCGGGCGAGGGCACGGTCGAGGTCTCGGTGGCCGACGGCCCGCCGCTCGCCCTCTCTCCCGCCACGGACGGTCCGTACACGTACGTCACGCTGGAGGCTCCGGCCGCCGTGCCGGGTGGCGTGCACGAGGTGCGGGTCGTGCTGCACGGCACGGTACGGCTCGCGCGGGTGACGTTCCGGGACTGAACCGGCGTGCAGGGCCGGGCCCGGCCTCCTCGAAGCGGCCCGGCCTCGCACCCCGAACGCCCCGAACGCCCCGGTCGAAGCGCCGTGCGGCGGCCTGCGGCCTAGGCTGGAGGCGGCCGTCGGGAATGAGCCCCGGCGGCCCTGGCCTGCCGGACGGAGGCGTGGCGTGGAGATGGCCGGTGCGCGGAGGGCGCCCACTGCCGTGGCTGTGGTGGGGCCCGACGGGGTGGTGAGCGGCTGGAGTGAGGGGGGCCGGCTGCTGCTGGGGTGGGCGGCGGAGGACGTCGTCGGGCGGCCCCTGGCCGATCTGCTTCCCGGGGGTGTGGACCCTTCCGGGTGCGTGGCTCTGCGGCACCGGGACGGCTCCACGGTCGATGTCGTGGTGGACGTCCAGCCACTGGCCGGCGACGGCGGGCAGGTGCTGACCGTCCAGCGGTGGGAGCGCCGCCCGGTCATCGCCGACCTGGCGTTCGAGCAGTCCCCGTTCGCGCTGGGCGTCTACGACACCGACCTCAGGTTCCTGTGGGTCAACGCCTCCGCGTGCCGGGTGATGGCGCACACCGAGGAACAGGTGCGCGGCCTGAAGTACCTCGACAAGTTCCCCGGTCTGGGCGACAAGGCGTACACCGACGCGCTGGCCGAGGTGGGGCGGACGGGTGAGCCGACGCGGCTGATCACCGTGTTCCAGCCGCTCGGCAGCGACTACGCCAACGCCTGGGCCACCAGCATCTGGCCCGTCCGGGACGCCGAGGGCCGGGTCCGGGCAGTCGCCAACTGGGGCTTCGACATGAGCGCCGAGTACTGGGCCCGCCAGCGCCTGCTCATCCTCAACGAGGCGGGCCGGGGCATCGGCCGGACCCTCGACGTGATCGGCACCGCCCAGGAGCTGGCCACCACACCGGTGCCGGGGTTCGTGGACGTCGTCGGCGTGGACCTCTTCGAGGAGGTGCTGCGCGGCGAGGAACCGCCCCCGGGGTTCTCCGCCGGTGCGGCCGTCGCGCTCGTCCGGGCCGCCCGCACCGGTGACCCCGCTCCCCCGGAGCCGGTCGTGCACGCGCCGG
>NZ_JBTYMC010000128.1:0-18007 GCF_054880855.1 Streptomyces sp. S6
CGGCGATGGCCCCGGCCGCGATGTCTCCGGCCGCGATGGTGCCGGCGATGGCTCCCGCGCCGATGGCGCCTGCCGCGCCCGCGCCGATGATGGCGCCGGTGGCTTCGGCCGCGCCGATGATGGCCGCTCAGGTGCCGCAGGTGCCGCAGCAGATACCGATGCCGTCGAACGGGGCGGGGATTCCGATGCCCGCGCCGCAGGGGATGCCGGGGCTGGAGTCGATGCCGGGACCGCAGTCCATGCCTGGTCCTCAGTCGATGCCTGGGCCGCAGTCCATGCCGACGCCGACGCCCGTACCCGTTCCGGCTCCCCCGATGTCCCCGCCGCCCGCCATGTCCCCGCCCCCCATGTCTCCGCCCGCCATGACCCCGCCCGGCGTTCCGGCGCGTGGTGGCCTCACCGCCGCCCAGGTCCGGGGCACGAACGGTCTCACTCCCGCGCCGGCCACGGGCTGGCCCAACGCGGGGAGCTGGCCGAACGCGGCGGGGATGGGGCAGGCGGGGTGAAGGGGTAGGGGGTAGGGGGCCTGGACGGCTCTGCGGGGCGGTGAACTCTTCGGGGGCGTCCCTCAGAGCGTCCCCGAGCGCTACGGGCAGTACCCGTAGTACCTGGTACCGGGAGGGGTACGGGGTATTACGGGTGCTGCCCTTTCGGTACTACGGGGCGTACAGCGGTATGACGGGGCGGATGCCGTCCAGCGCACCGGCGTCGTGGAAGAGCCGGGTCCGGCTCCTCACCGGGGCCGAACTCGGTGAGCGGGTCGCCGGCGGCGCGTGGTTGTGACAGGCGATCAGGTCGCCGTCGGAGTCAGGAACGATCGACTGGCCGCCGGATGGGATGCGCGGACGCGGGTCCGCGCGAACGTCGCGCACAGCCCGTTCGCGGTGCGGGCGCGGGAGCGGTCCCGGTAGTCACCGGGGCCGCTCCGCCGCGACTTGGGCCCGCTGGGGGCCTACTTCTTCGGGGGGCACTCCTTCCACGCGAGGTGGTAGATCGTGGCGAAGTCGCCGTCCGTCGAGTCCATGGTCATGAAGCTGACCCGGCCCGGGGACTGCGATCCGGCGGTCACGCGCACCTCTGTGTTGATGTTGAAGTTGCGCTGAACTCCACAGGGCGCCCAGACCAGTTGGGCCCACTCGGTGGAGTCGGTGGCCTGCCAGTTGTCGGTGAGGGCGCCGTTGAAGTTGTGGCTCTTGGACGCCGTCTGCGAGGAGCCCTGGAAGTAGTACGAGGCCCGCTGCGTGCCGGTCGCGCCGCGCTGGAGGGACGCGAAGCCGCGGTAGTCGACGCTCGCGATCGCATAGGTGAAGCCACCCGGCACATGGACGACCATGTTCAGCTGGCAGTTCTTGCGGAACGCCGTCGGGTCGGAGTTACCGCCCGCCTGCGCGAGGTAGTTGCTGTAGGTGACGGTGAACGCCGTGTTGTCCTCGGAGACGGCGACGGCCGCGGTGCCGGCGGGGCAGCCGGAGCCGTTTATGGTCGCGAGGTTGATGACGATCTTGTCCGGCGGCGGGTCGACGAACACCGGGTCCGCCTTGGCGGGCAGCGCCGTGGCGAGAAGGGCGGCTGCCGCGCCGCCCAGCAGAAATGCACCGGTTCTCATGGGATCTCCCGTGAATCGGTCCGTGGGGGGTGGTCACGCCTCGGCCGAAACCATGGAGAACCTGTGCGGTTTCCGTGAAGCCGGGGCGAACGCATCGTAGGGACCGGGGAGTTGGGCGCCTACGTCGAACTCCGGCCATTCACAGGAGTCTCTTTCACACCGGGGTGCCACGGGGCCCGGGTACTACGGGTGGGGCCCGGGTACTACGGGTGGGCTCCGGGTACTACGGGTGGCCCTTAGGGGTTCTCCCAGGCCGTCGGCTCGGCCGCCAGCGCCCGCACCGGTCCCGGCAGCGCGTCCCGCGCGAGATCGGCGATGGTGACCCCCTCCAGGATCCGCCGCACGTTCGCCCGCAGCGCGATCCACAGCGGCAGCAGCGGCTCGGCGCTCCCCTTGTAGGACAGTTCGGTGGGCCGCTCCCCGCGCACGGAGACGATCGGCCCGTCCACCCCCCGGATGACGTCCGCGACGGTGATCTCCGCGGCGTCCCGCGCCAGCCGGTACCCGCCGCCCCCGCCGCGCCGGCTGTCGACGACCCCGGCGCGGCGCAGATCGCCGAGGATCCCCTCCAGGAACTTGTGCGGGATGGCCTGCGCGAGGGCCACGGTCTCCGTCTTCACCGGGTCGTCGCTTTGACGTACGGCGATCTCCAGTACCGCCCGTACCGCGTAGTCAGCCCGTGCCGAGATCCTCATGGGCCCATTGTGGGGCCAGTTCTCGGCACGGGCGGCTCCGTCTCGGGGGAGGCGGAGGCCCTTCACGCGAGGCGGACGTCGCTCACGCGAGGCGGATGACGTTCCAGGAGAGCGGTTCCAGCGTCGCCGTCAGCCTGCCGTCCGTGAGGGCCGTCCCCTCCCCCGCGTGCGGCGCGACCCGCTCGGGGTCGGCGAGGGTATTACGGGCGTCGGGGTCGGCGTCGGCCAGCACGCTGTGCTCGACGACCCTGTCGACCCCGAGGGACCCGAGAGCCACCTCCAGCGGTAGCTCCTCGGTACGGCTCCGGTTCACGGCGAACACGGTCACGGAACCGTCGTCCGCGCGCACGGCCGTCGCGTGCAGCAGGTCGGTCTCGCCGAACTTCTTCGTGTCGTACGACGGCGAGTCCACCCGTACGTCGAGCACCTCGCCCCGCCCGTACCGCGCGGCCTGTGCGAACGGGAAGAACGTGGTCTGCCGCCAGGCGGCCCCGCCGGGCTCGGTCATGATCGGCGCGATGACGTTGACGAGCTGCGCGAGGCAGGCGACGGTGACGCGGTCGGCGTGGCGCAGCAGCGCGATCAGCAGCGAGCCGAAGACGACGGCGTCCATGACGCTGTAGTTGTCCTCCAGGAGGCGGGGGGCCTCGGCCCAGTCGCGCTCGTCGGAGTTCTCGATCTCGTGCCATTCGGAGATGTACCAGACGTTCCACTCGTCGAAGGAGAGGTTGATCTTCTTCTTCGACTTCAGCTTCGCGCCGATGTGGTCGGCGGTGGCGACCACGTTCTCGATGAAGGACTCCATGTCGACGGCGGAGGCAAGGAAGGAGTCGATGTCGCCGTTCTCGGGCTGGTAGTAGGCGTGCAGGGAGATGTAGTCGACGAGGTCGTACGTCTCCTCCAGGACCGTCGCCTCCCAGGCGGCGAAGGTCGGCATGGACCGGCTGGAGGAGCCGCAGGCGACGAGTTCGACGCCGGCGTCCAGCTGGCGCATCGCGCGGGCGGTCTCGGCGGCGATCCGGCCGTATTCCTCGGCGGTCTTGTGGCCGGTCTGCCAGGGGCCGTCCAGCTCGTTGCCCAGGCACCAGAGTCTGATGCCGAAGGGCTCCTTGTCGCCGTGTGCCACCCGTAGTTCCGCGAGGGTAGTACCTGAGGGGTGGTTGGCGTACTCCTGAAGTTGGAGGGCTTCGGCCACCCCTCGGGTACCGAGGTTGATGGCCATCATCGGCTCCGCCTGCGGGCCGAGCTTGCGCAGGAAGCCGATGTACTCGGAGAGTCCAAAGCGGTTGGTCTCGGTGGAGCGCCAGGCGAGGTCGAGGCGGCGGGGGCGGTCCGCCACCGGGCCGACCGAGTCCTCCCACCGGTAGCCGGAGACGAAGTTCCCGCCGGGGTAGCGGACGGTGGTCACGCCGAGTTCGCGGATCAGGGCGAGGACGTCCTGGCGCAGGCCCTCGGCGTCCGCGGTGGGGTGGCCGGGCTCGAAGATGCCGGTGTAGACGCAGCGGCCGAGGTGTTCGACGAAGGAGCCGAAGAGCCGGGGGTTGACCTGGCCGACCGTGAAGGAGGGGTCGAGGGTGAAGCGGGCGGTTCGCATTTCTTCCTTTCGCGCGGAGGGCCGGACCGGGTGGGCCGGCCGTCCGTCGTCTGTCCAGTCGGTTCAGTCCCGGCGCTTGATCTCGTCCACGTACCGTCCGAAATACCGAATCATGCTCGCAACTTCGAACAGGGACCGTAGGTTCCCATCCGTCCCACGTCAATGGTCCCGGCACGATCACCCGCCGGAAAGGAAACCTCTCCGCGCTCTTGATCGTCTTCCCGTACCCGTAGTACCCCCAACCCGGACAGGACCCCCGCCATGCCCGACCTCCCCCCGGAAGCCGAGGCCCTCACCCGTCTCCTCACGGCGGCCCCCGCCGACCGCCCCGCGCTGGCCCCGAGCGTGGTGGAGGCGGTCGGCGCCGACCGGCTGGAGGAGATCGTCCGCGGCACGCTGGAGCGGATCGGCGGGTTCGAGGCCGTCGAGGACTGCCCGGACGGCCTGCTCCTGCGCGGTCCCGCGGGCCGGGTCAGGGCGTGGGCCACGGTCACCCCCTGCGGCGAGCTGACCGGCCTGCTCATCGAGGGCCGCCGCTACGCCCCGGCCCCGCCCGCCCGGCACCTTCCCGCGCCGCTGACCAGGGTGTTTCTCCTGCTGCCGGTCATGCTGTGGATCACCCTGAGGCTCTGGGGCGCGGACGACCGGCTCGCCTGGCTCGGCGATCTGGCCGGCCTCGGCGCGCTCCTCGTCCTCGCCGGGGCCAGGTCCGCTCCCGCCCAGCAGCCTCGGGCGCTGCGCCGGACCGCCCTGGCCTCCGCCGTACTGGCCCTCGCCTCCGCCGTACGCCTGCCCGCCCTGCCCGCCGGCACCCCGGGGATACCCGTAGTACTTGAGGTGGGACTGCTGGTGGCGGCTGTGGCGCTGGTGACCGCCGCGCGCCGGCACCGCTGCGGTGCGGCCCTGTCGCGCCCGCTGCGCTTCCCGCTGGACGGCACCTGGTACGTCCTCCAGGGCGGCGGGGCGCTGATCAACCACCACGCCCGGGTCACCGAGCAGCGCGGCGCCGTCGACCTGGTCGGGCTCGGCCCGCTCGGCACCCGGACCAGGCCCGGTCACGACGCGCGCGCGTACGCCGCGTACGGGCGGACGGTGCACGCCCCCTGTGACGGCCAGGTGATCTCGGCGGCCGGCGTGGTCGACGACCAGCGGCCCGGCGAGATCCGCTACCAGCCCGCCCACGGCAACCACGTCTTCCTCGACACCGGGCACGAGATCGTCAAACTCTCCCACCTGCGCCCCGGTTCGGTCACCGTGCGCCCCGGCGATCTCGTCCGCGCCGGCCAGCTCCTCGGTGAGGTCGGCAACTCGGGCAACACCACCGAACCGCATCTCCACCTGCACGCCGAACGCGACGGTGTCGGCCTGGACCTGACCTTCACCGACGTCCCGGGACGGCTGTACCGGGGGCGGACGATCCGCCTCTGAGCCCGCCTTCACCCGGTACGTCCCGAGGTCCGGTGTTGTGCTCACGACACCGTTTCCGACAGCGCTTTCCACCGCTCCCTCATGACGCGGACACATCCACCCGCGTAGTCTCGAACAGGCTGCCGCAGGGCAGTCAGAAGGGGGCACCGATGGACATCGCGGGCACGGTCCGGTTCTCCTCCGCGCTGCGACGCGCGAGGACCGGCTCGGCCATGCGCGGGCTCACCTCCGACCTGGCGGACGGGCTCGGCAGACGTGACCGACGTCCCTGCGGGGTACGGGAGTTGTGCCGCGCGCTGGGCGAGGAGATGACCGCGCGGCGGGGCGGGCGACGGGTCGAGATCCGGTTCGAACGCTTCCCGGACGAGATCGAAGTGACCGGCCTGTGGGTGGAGTTCCACGACTTCGACCTGATCATCGTCGAGGAGCGGGCCGAGGAGGTTCAGCAACTCGTCATCCTCGGGCACGAGTTGTGGCATCTGCACGCCGGGCACCGGCACCGGCACATCGCCGTGGACGCCCTGTCCGGCTGGGAGGACGTGCCGCTGACGGCCGCCGCCCGGGACGGGTCCCGCCAGGTCGACGAGGCCGAGGCCGACGACTTCGGACACCGGCTCGCCGCCGCCGTACGCCCCTATCTGCGCCCGGTGGGCGGGGAGTTCGGGCCCGCGACCGCGCAACGGCTGCTCGGGTACCCGGGCCACGGGAGCTGCGGCCGATGACGTTCGACGCCGTCTCCATCTCCTTCTGGGTGCCGACCGTCATGCTGTGCGCGGCCCTCGCCATCAAACTCCCGACGATCCTCCGGCTGTGGCGTGACCCCCTGCTGCGGGCGGTGGGCGGGCTGCTGCTGCTCGCGTGCGCGGTGTTCGTGTTCGTCG
The DNA here is from genome assembly GCF_054880855.1 of Streptomyces sp. S6. NCBI lineage: Bacteria > Bacillati > Actinomycetota > Actinomycetes > Kitasatosporales > Streptomycetaceae > Streptomyces > Streptomyces sp. S6. The sequence continues at coordinate 6,205 of NZ_JBTYMC010000128.1, forward strand.
CACCGCAGACGATCCGCTGGACGAACCGGGTCACGGGCATCCCCAACATCTCGGCGCCGTGGTGCTATTCGCTGCTGACCGCGTTCGCCGGCTCGTGTCTGCTGCTCATCATCGCCTGGCGCAACGGCCTTTCGGACCTGACGCCCTCGACCCGGCGCGCGATGTGGTGGGTGATCGGCGTCTACTCGGGTGTCATCGCCCTGCTGTGGGTGCTGTTCCTCCTCGCGGACGCGCCGGTCGAGCGGGTCCAGGACCTCGACACGTACTACGCCGGCACCCCCTTCATGCGGGAGGAGATCCTCCTCTACCTCCTCGCGCACTGCGTCGCCGTCCTCATCACGAGCCGCCTCATCTGGAACTGGGTGCGCACCGCCGGCCTCGACGCGTGGCTGCGCTCGGGGCTGGTGTTCCTGGTCATCGGCTACGCCCTGAACCTGGTCTTCGACGCCCTCAAACTCACCGCCGTCGTGGCCCGTTGGACCGGGCACGACCTCGACGTGCTCAGTACGACGGTCGCGCCGCTCGCCGCGTGCCTGTCGGCGGTCCTGGTCGCCCTCGGCTTCATCCTCCCGCACACCGGCCAATACCTGCACGAGCGCTGGCTGTTGCACCGCACCCGCATCGAACTGCGCCCGCTGTACACGCTGTTGCGGAACGTCCAGGGCTCCGGTGTCCCGTTCACCCTGCGCGCCACCGCCGAACTCCGGCTGATCCGGCGGGAGACGTTCATCCGGGACGTCCTGCTCGCGCTGGCCCGCCTGCTGGACGAGGAGGAGACGAGCCGACGGCACGACGCGGCCGTCGCACTGGGCCACCCCGTCGCGCGGGCCCGTGCGCTGGCCTCGGCCTGCGCCATCCAGGACGCGGTGGCCCGCCGCGCCGACCCCGACCAGCCCGAGGGCATCGGCCAGCCCGACCCCACGGACCTCCTCCAGACCATCCTCGACGTCTCGCGCGCCTTACGCTCCCCCGACGATCTCACCGCCGTCCGGGCCGCCGCCGCCAGAAAACCCGCAGAAAGCAACCACCCATGACCAGCACCGCCGTAGTCCTGGGCGGCTCGCTCGCCGGGCTCCTGGCCGCCCGCGCCCTCGCCGAGACGGCCACCGAAGTCACCCTCGTGGAACGGGACTTCCTGCCCGTCGAGGCGGCTCCCCGCAAGGGCCTGCCGCAAGCACGCCATGCCCACCAGCTGTGGTCCGGCGGCGCCCGCGCCCTCACCGAACTCGTCCCGGGCATCGGCCCGCTCCTCACCGAGGCGGGGGTACGGCGGCACGCGGTGACCACCGACATGGTGGTCCTCTCCCCGTACGGCTGGTACCGCCGCTGGCCGGAGTCCCACCACATGCTGCTGGCCGGCCGGGACCTGCTGGACGCGACCGTGCGCGCGGCCGTCCTCGCCCATCCGCGTATCCAACTGCGCCAGGAGACCGAGGCATTGGGCCTGGAGGGGTCCGCACAAGCGGTGACCGGGGTCCGGGTCCGCCACCGGGACGGCACCGAACGGACCCTGGAAGCCGACCTGTTCGTCGACACGACGGGCCGTTCCTCCCGAACTCCGCACTGGCTCGTGGAACTCGGGCTCCCCGAACCGCGCCGGCGGGTGGTCGACTCCGGCGGCGCCTACGCCACCCGGCTCTTCCGCGCCCCCGAGGCCGCGCGCGACGCGTTCCCCGTGGTCAACGTCCAGTCCGACCCGCGCACCGGCGAACCGGGGCGGGCCGGGGTGCTCCTGCCCATCGAGAACGGCGCCTGGCTCGTCACCCTGATCGGCACCCGGGGTGGCGAACCCAGCCCCGACACCGGCGAGTTCGACGCCTACGCCCGCAGTCTGCGGCACCCCGTCCTGGCCGACCTCATCGAGCGGGCGACCCCGCTCACCGACGTCGCCTTCACCCGGACCACCGCCAACCGGCGGTTCTTCTACGAGAAGATGGCCTCCTGGCCGGACAACTACACCGTGCTGGGTGACGCGTTGTGCGCGCTCAACCCGGTCTACGGCCACGGCATGTCGGTCGCCGCCCAGGAGGCGCTGATCCTGCGCGACTTGACGATCCGTCACGGGATCAGCGGGCGGGGGCTGTCCAGACGCCTCCAGAAGGCGGTGTCCAGACCGGCGTCCGCCGCCTGGGACCTGGCCCTCGGCATGGACGTCTTCTATCCCGGGGCCGCGGAGACCGGCCCCACCTTCCGGGACCGCGCCCTCGCGGCGTACGTGGGCCGGCTGCTCCACACGGCGACCGGCAACGGGCGGATCGCACGAGCGGTCACGGACGTGACGTCCCTGGAGCGCGGGGGGCACGTCCTGCTGGCCCCCTCCGTACTGCTGGCCGCGCTCGCGGGGCCGAAGCAACCGGCGCTGGAGGATGCGCCGTTGACAGCGGAGGAGAGGAAGCGGGCGGGGCTGGAGTAAGGGCCCCGCCCCCGCCCCGCGCTCACCCCGCGAACGCCGGAAGCGCCAGCCCCTTCCCCGCGCCGGGCACCACCAGCAACGACCCGGCGACCGGATGCGGCCGGTCGAGTCCGACGCGCGCGGTCGTGATGTACAGGTCGTTCAGGTCCGCTCCACCGAACGCGCAGGCCGTGACGAGCGGTGTGGGCAGGGGGATCACCCGGTCCAGCTCACCCCGGGGGGTGTAGCGGCGTACGGCGGCGCCGCCCCACAGCGCGACCCACACGCAGCCGTCCGCGTCGACCGCGAGGCCGTCGGGGAATCCGGCGCCGTCCTCGATCGCGACGAACTCCCGGCGCCCGCTGACGTGTTCGCCGTCGTAGTCGAAGACGTCGACGCGACGGGTCGGCGAGTCGATGTAGTACATGAGGGTGCTGTCGGGGCTCCAACCGATGCCGTTGCTGACGGCGACGTCGTCAAGGACCGTCTCCAGCAGGCCCGTTGCACCGAAACGGTCCAGCGTGCCGCCGCCCGGCGCTTCGTCGTACCGCATGGTGCCGGCCCACAGTGTGCCGTCGGGGGCGACCGCCGCGTCGTTCGCGCGCCGGCCGGGGACGACCTCGCGGCGCAGCCAGCGGAAGGCGTCGTCGGGGTCCAACAGCCCCACTCCGTCACGCAGGTTGAGGACGAGGCCGCCTCCGGCGCGCGGCTTCACGGCACCGACGTGCTGATCGGTCACCCGCACGCTCCGCCGCCCGCTCACCGGGTCGTACGTGTGGATCCGCGACCCGAGGATGTCGAGCCACAGCAGCTGGCCGGTGTCCGCGTCCCACGTGGGTCCCTCGCCGAGCGTCGCCTCGGCCCGTACCGCCACCTCGAAGGACATCACGCCACGCTCCGGTATCCGAGTCGCTCCGACAGGTCGACGGCGCCCTTGGCCGCCAACTGCTCCAGTTCCTCCCGGCGTTCGTCGCTCCACCGGATCATCGGCACCGAGATGGAGAGCGCGGCGACGACCTGCCCGGTACGGTCCCGGACGGGCGCGGCGACACAACTCACGTCCGGATTCGACTCCTTGCTCTCGACAGCGATGCCGCGCTCCCGGATGACGGCGAGCGCCTCCCTCAACGCGTCCGGTTCCGTGATGCTGTTGGGCGTCATGCGCACCAACTCGGCGTCGTCGGGCAGTCGTTGGCCCAGCTCGTGCTCGGGGAGCGACGCGAGCAGCATCTTCCCCACGGACGTGCAGTGCGCGGGCAGCCGGCGTCCGGCGGCGGAGACCATCCGCACGGCGTGCGTCGAGTCGACCTTGGCGATGTAGATGACGTCCGCGCCTTCGAGGATCGCGACATGCACGGTCTCGTCGCAGGTCTCGGCGACGGACCGGGCGACGTTCTGGCCCTCCGCCGCGAGGTCGAGCTGTTCCGCGTACCGGCTGCCGAGCTGGTACGGCCGGACGCCGAGCCGGTACCGGCCGGGCTGGCCCGGCACCGGGACGATGTACTTGCGGGCGGAGAGCGTCGTCACGAGTTCGTGCACGGTGGTGCGCGGCAACTGGAGCCGGCGCACGATGTCAGGGGCGGAGAGCGTCCCGTCCCCGTCGAGGAAGAGCTCCAGAATGTCCAGAGCCCGGGTCACGGCAGGTACCAGACGTCCCACGGCCGGCCCCCTCCCTTAGGTGTGTTCGATATTTCAACAGGCGATCGGGATGACGAACACAGGCTAATCAGAAGCCACCGACCGGGCAATGGTCGTGAAACGACCCGCTCCAGATCGGCGACGATGGACGCCATGCCCGATCCCTTCACACCGCTCGACTTCCAGCTCGTCCTGCTGCGCCGCATGGCGGACCACAATCCGGACCTGGTGGACGACGCCAGGCGCCAACTCGGCGTCTCCGCAGGGGAGATGCGCGAGGCCAACAGGCGCTGGCAGGCGATGCGGCACGCGCCCCGGAGCCGGGCGGCGGGAAGCGGATACCGTGCGTTTCTGGGCGCCCCGGAGGCTACAGGCACTCGTCGCATCGGCGATCTGATCTGTGAATTCCGGCTCTGGCCGGTCCCCCTGTGGCCCACTCTGCGCTTCGAGGTCCTGCTGTCCCCTACGGGATCGGTCTGGAACGAGTGGCTGATCCGCGCCCCGGGCTCCCCCGCCCCCACCCTCGGAGCCATCCCCGACCTCACTCCCTGGTCCTGCACGGTCGACGAGGCCGCCACCGCCTTCGCCCCCGCCCGCCCCCTGGAGGGCACCGCGCCCACCCGCTGGGGCCTGTCCTTCACGGCCCCGGACGAGCGGGGTGTACCTCACCGGGTGGCGGCGGAGTTCACCTGGGGGCTACTGCAACAGGTCGCGGTCAGGGACTGAACGGCGGCGGCCGGACGGGGGTGCGGTGCTGGTACCGGTGCCGGTGCCGGTGCCGGTGCCGGTTTCGGTGCTGGTACCGGTTTCGGTGGAGCGGTGGGTCTCGGCGGAGTGACGCGCCCTCACACCCGTTCCAGCACGGCCGCCGCGACCTTCGCCACCGACCCGGTGTGCAGCGACAGGAACAGGTTCGGCTCGACCAGTTCGAGCTCCATCACGCAAGGCCGCCCGTCGTCCCCGACGACGAGGTCGACGCGCGCGTACAGCAGCTCCTCACCACCGGGTACCTCCGCCAACGCCCGCTCGGCGGTAGCGAGTTCGGCGCCGGTCGGCTGCCACACGGTCAGCCCGGGATGCGCCTCCTTCTCCGCGTCGTACGCCGTCCCCGGGGTCAGCACCGCCCCCTTGCGGCTGGCGTGCAGCAGCCGCCCCCCGAAGAACTGGAGCGCCCGCTCCCCCTCGGCGTCGATGCTCCGCACATAGGGCTGGACCATCGCCGTGAACCCCTCGGCGTGCATCCGCGCGATCTGGCGTACGGCGGTGTCGTGGTCCTCGGGGGTGTAGCGGGCGGCGAAACGGGCGCCCGCCCCGGAGGTGGGCTTGACGACGTACTCACCCTCGCGAGGTAGCTCCGGGGTCTCACCCGGCGCCACATACCTGGTGGGGACCGTGGGTACCCCGGCCGCCGCCAGCTCGCCCAGATACCGCTTGTCGGCGTTCCAGCGCACGATCTCCACCGGGTTCGCGAGCCGGGTGACACCCGCGCACTTGCCCGCCCAGGCCAGGAACTCCGCCGACCGCCAGGAGTAGTCCCAGGTCGAGCGGATGACGGCGAGATCGTAGGACCCCCAGTCGGCGTCGGGGTCGTCCCAGGACACCGCCGCCGCCTCGGCGCCGGCCGACCGCAGGGCCTCCAGCAGCCCGGGAAGGTCGTCGTCCGCGGGGACACCGGACCCCGGACGGCAGGTGACGAGTGCGATACGAGGCACGACAGGGCTCCCACTTCCGTACGACAGTACGACCACCAACGCTCCTGCACTGTAGATCCCGCCCCGCGCCCGGTGCCAGCGCAGACCCCGCCCGACCTGCCGGAACACCCGCCGCTTGACCTTCCCCTTCGGTGAACCCCCAGCATCGACACCACACCGGCCACCCGCCCCCTAGGGGCCACCCCGTAGGACCACAGGTTGACCCTGCTGACGATCGGCGCCTTCGCCCGAGCCTCCCGACTCTCCCCCAAAGCCCTGCGCCTGTACGACGAACTCGACCTCCTGCGGCCCGTACGGGTCGACCCCGACACCGGCTACCGCCACTACGCCCCCGAACAGCTCGAACAAGCCCGTCTGGTCGCCTGGCTGCGCCGCCTCGGCATGCCCCTCGCCCGGATCCGCGCCCTCCGCGACCTCCCCCCACCGGACGCCGCCCGCGAGATCCGCGCCTACTGGTCCCACGTCGAGGCCGAGACAGCCGTCCGCCGCGACCTCGCGACGTTCCTCGTCGACCACCTCTCCACCCCGCCGACTCCCGCACTCCGGAAGGACACCGCCATGCTCGAACTCCGTCACCACGCCCGCTCCGACCGCGGCCTCGTCCGCCCCGCCAACCAGGACACCGCCTATGCCGGCCACCGTCTCCTGGCCGTCGCCGACGGCTACGGCGAGGCGGGCGGTGTGGTCAGCGGCGCCGCCGTGGATGCCCTGCGCGCCCTCGACACCGGGCGCCTCCCGGCGGGTGGGGTCCTGGGGCTCCTGGAGGACGCCGTCACCGGTGCGACCGAGGCCGTACGGGATGCCGTCCGGGACTCCGCTCGGGGCGGTGAGGGCAGCGGTACGACGCTGACCGCCCTGCTGTGGACCGGCAGCCGGCTCGCGCTGGTCCACATCGGGGACTCGCGGGCGTACCTCCTGAGGGGTACGGGTCTCTTCCGGATCACCCATGACCACAGCGTCGTCCAGTCCCTCCTGGACGAGGGGCGCCTCACGCAGGAGGAGGCGGCCTCGCACCCGGACCGGCTGCTCCTGCTGAAGTCCCTCGACGGCGGCGCCGGAAGTACTACGGGTACCCCCGACCTCCGCCTCCACGAGGCCCGCCCCGGCGATCGCTACCTGCTCTGCTCCGACGGCCTCACCCGAGCCGTCCCCGAGGACGAGATCCGCCGCGTCCTCACCACGGCCACCACCCCGGACGACGCCACGCGGGCGCTGATCGACGCGGCGAACACGGCGGGCGGACAGGACAACGTGAGCTGCGTGGTCGCGGACCTCGTGGAGACGGCGCCGTAGACCGGGGTCCTGGATCAGGAGCCCTGGATCAGGGGCCCTGGATCAGGGTTCCGCCGTAAGACCTGAGTACGTCGTACCGGCGAGGGAGCCGGCTCCCGGGGTCAGCGGTCCTCTTCGGCCTCGGCCGGCTCCCAGGCCAACAGCCGCACCTTCGCCACCGTCCGGACATGCGTCCGCATCGCAGCCGCGGCCCGCCGGGGATTGCTCTCGGCGATCGCGTCGAAAATGGCCTGATGCTGGGCCCACGACCGGCTCGGCCGGCCGGGCTGACGCAGCGACTCCGTCCGGCTCTCGGCGATCTGCTCGGCGATGGACCGCATGAACTCCGCGAGCAGCGCACTGTGCGCCGCCTCGGTCACGGCGGAGTGGAACAGCCGGTCGCCCTCGATCCCGGGGGCGCCGACCTCGATCTCCTCAGCCATGTGCGCGAGCGCGGCCCGCAGCGCGGCGAGATCCTCCTCCGTCCGCCGCTCGGCGGCGAGTTCGGCGAGTTTCGTCTCCAGCGCTTCGCGCGCCTCCAGCACGTCCGGCAGCCGCCGGCGCCGCTCGACCATCCGGTCCACCGGCTCCGCGTCGAGGCTGTCCCGCACGAGATACGTCCCGCCTCCGTGCCGCGCCTCGACGAGCCCCTGCACCTCCAGGACCACGATCGCCTGCTTGACGGAGGCCCGGCTGACCCCGAGCCGCTGAGCGAGGTCCCGTTCGGGCGGAAGCCGGTCACCGGCGCGCAGTCCGCCGTCGATCACGTACTGCCGCAACCGGTCGAGCACCTGCTCGTACAGGCGCTGTTTCATCATCGGCCGCAGGGCGTCGTTCACGGGTCCCCCTTCTTTCGGGCGGGAGCCTAGCACCGGACGGGCCGGGGCAAATGGCCCTGTGGACAAGTGGCCGAGTGGCTCAGTGGCCGAGTGGCTGAGTGGCTCAGTGGTCGAGTGGCTGAGCCAATTCTCACGCGCCCTCTTGACGGCCGCCGAGCCGCGCAATCTAATCAGCCGACGCAGGAAAGTGGTTCAGCCACTGGACCACTCACGAAGGTGGTTCAGCCACTCAGCCACTTGCCCACTGAACCAGTGGCCCACTCAGCCACGCGTCTACTCAGCCACGCATCCATTCGTCCACCCAGCGCCCAGTCCGCCACCACCCGCCCCTCTCCCCCACCCCCACCCCCACCCCTGCCGCTCCGGGACCCAACGACGGGAGCCCGTATGTCCCCCGAACTCATCTCGATCCTCGTCCTGGTGGTCGTGTTCGTCATCGCCACCACCCGCTCCGTCAACATGGGCGCGCTGGCGTTCGCCGCGGCCTTCGGTGTCGGTGAACTCGTCGCCGACCTCGATGCGAAGGGCATCTTCGCCGGTTTCCCCGGCGACCTGTTCGTCGTCCTCGTCGGCGTCACCTACCTCTTCGCGATCGCCCGCGCCAACGGCACCACCGACTGGCTGGTGCAGGCCGCGATCCGGCTCGTGCGGGGGCGGGTCGCGCTCATCCCGTGGGTGATGTTCGCGCTGACCGGCATCCTCACCGGCATCGGCGCGGTCAGCCCGGCGGCGGTCGCGATCGTCGCGCCGGTCGCCCTGAGTTTCGCCGCGCAGTACGGGATCAGTCCGCTGCTGATGGGCGCGATGGTCGTGCACGGCGCACAGGGCGGCGGCTTCTCGCCGATCAGCATCTACGGCACGATCGTCAACGGCATCGTCGAACGCGAGAAGCTGCCCGGCAACGAGGTCGCGCTCTTTCTCGCGTCGCTGTTCGCCAACATCGTCATCGCGGGGGTGGTGTTCCTCGCGTGCGGCGGGCGGAAGCTGTGGCGGCAGGGGGTGGTGCCGGAGGGGGGTACGGGTACTACGGGTACGGCGGGGGCTGCGGCTCCGCCGTACGGCGCTGCCTCGTCCGTCATACCCCCGCCCCTGTCTGGAGTCTCGGCCTCAGGTACTACGGGTAGTGAGGGGGCGTCCCCTAAGGGTGTGAAAGCCCCCACCGAAGTCGTTCCCCGTCCTGTCGGGACGGACACCTCGGGTGTTCCGGACACCTCCGGCGTTCCGGGGACCGTGCGTCTCACGCCCGCCCGGATCGCCACGCTCGTCTCCCTGGTCGCGCTCGTGCTGGCCGTGCTGGTCCTCGATCTGGACGCCGGGCTCACCGCGATCACGCTGGCCGTGGTGCTGAGCACCGCGTGGCCGGCGGACAGCCGCAAGGCGGTCGGGGAGATCGCCTGGTCGACGGTGCTGCTGATCTGCGGTGTGCTGACGTACGTCGGTGTCCTGGACCAGATGGGCACGATCAAGTGGGCCGGTGAGGGCGTCGGCGGTATCGGGGTGCCGCTGCTCGCGGCGGTGCTGCTGTGCTACATCGGCGCGCTGGTCTCCGCGTTCGCCTCGTCCGTCGGCATCATGGGCGCGCTGATCCCGCTCGCCGTGCCGTTCCTCGCTCAGGGCGAGATCGGGGCGGTCGGGATGGTGTGCGCGCTGGCGGTGTCGGCGACGGTGGTGGACGTCAGCCCGTTCTCGACGAACGGCGCGCTGGTGCTGGCCGCGGCACCGGACGTCGACCGTGAGCGTTTCTTCCGGCAGTTGATGATCTACGGAGGGATCGTGGTGGCGGTGGTGCCCGCGGTGGTGTGGCTGGTGATGGTCGTGCCGGACCTCGGGTGACCCGTAGTACCCGTAGTACCTGGCCGCCACCCCGATCCCGGCCGAAGGCCGAACGGCGAGCGGCGAACGCCGCACAGTTAAGGAGTACGACTCGTGTCCCCTCTCTTCCCCGCCCTGACCGATGACCCGTCCGACCGGCCGGCCCTCGCCTTCGGCCCACGTTCCCTGACGTACGAGCAGCTCGCGGCGGCGGCCGGGGCTGTCGCGGAGCGGCTGGCAGAGGGGGACCGGGTCGCGGTGTGGGCGACGCCGGAGCTGGAGACCGCCGTCGCGGTGGTCGGGGTACTGCTGGCGGGCGGCACCGCCGTGCCGCTCAACCCGAAGTCGGGTGACAAGGAGCTGCGGCACATCCTGTCCGACAGCGCCCCCTCCTTGCTGCTGACCGCGCCGGGTGCCGAACTCCCCGAGACGCTCGGGACGTTCGAGCGGGTCGAGGTGGACGTACGGGCCACCGGCGCGCTCCCCGCCGACGGGTTCCGCCCCGACTCCCCCGCGCTGGTGGTCTACACGTCCGGTACGACGGGCCCGCCCAAGGGCGCGGTGCTGCCCCGCCGGGCGATCACCCACACCCTGGACGCGCTCGCCGATGCCTGGCGGTGGACCGGCGACGACGTCCTGGTGCACGGCCTGCCCCTGTTCCACGTGCACGGCCTCGTCCTCGGTGTCCTCGGCCCGCTGCGGCGCGGCGGCGGCCTCCGCCACCTGGGCCGCTTCTCCACCGAGGGCGTCGCGCGGGAGCTGAACACCGGGGCGACGATGCTGTTCGGGGTGCCGACGATGTACCACCGCATCGCCGAATCCCTCCCCGGAGAACCGGAGTTGGTGAAGGCCCTCACCGACGCCCGGCTCCTGGTGAGCGGTTCGGCGGCGCTGCCCGTGCACGACCACGAGCGGATCGCGGCAGCCACCGGCCGCCGGGTCGTCGAGCGGTACGGCATGACGGAGACCCTCATGAACACGGCCGTCCGCGCGGACGGCGAGGCCCGCGCCGGAACCGTCGGACTCCCCCTGCCCGGCGTCGAGTTGAGGCTCGTGGAGGAGGACGGACAAGCCATCGAGGCGTACGACGCGCAGAGCGTCGGCGAGATCCAGGTGCGCGGTGCCAACCTGTTCACCGAGTACCTGAACCGCCCGGACGCGACGGCCGCCGCCTTCACCACGGACGGCTGGTTCCGCACCGGGGACATGGCGGTGCGCGACCCGGACGGCTATGTACGGATCGTCGGCCGCAAGGCCACCGACCTGATCAAAAGCGGGGGTTACAAGATCGGGGCCGGTGAGATCGAGAACGCTCTGCTCGAACATCCCGGCGTGCGGGAGGCGGCCGTGACCGGGGAGCCGGACGCGGACCTCGGTGAGCGGATCGTGGCGTGGATCGTGCCGAGCGACAGTGAACACCGGCCGTCCGTCGACGAGTTGGCGGACCACGTGGCGTCCAGGCTGGCCCCTCACAAGCGTCCCCGGGTCGTCCATTACCTCGATGCCCTTCCCCGCAACGACATGGGCAAGATCATGAAGCGGGCCCTGGCCTCGTGACCCGCTTCTCCGCCCGCGAGGCCATCACCCTCGTCACCGACGCGTTCACCGAACTGCCGTACAACCGCAAGGAGTCGGCGCCTGACGGCCCGCTCGGCTGGCAGGGGTACGACGTCTCGCTCGCCCGCGCCGCCGAGCGCACCGGCGAGGGCGAGTCCGTGGTCTGCGGCACCGCCGACGTCGAGGGCACCCAAGTCGTCCTGATCTCCTTCGAGTTCGGCTTCCTCGGCGGCTCCCTCGGCGAACGCACCGGTGACCGGCTGGAGTCGGCCTACCGGCACGCGCGCACGCACCGCCTCCCGGTCGTCCCTCTCGTCGCCACGGGCGGCAGCCGTATGCAGGAGGGCATGCTCGCCCTCACCCAACTCCAGCGCGTGGCCCGCGAGTCGGCGCTCACCCGAGCCGCCGGGCTCCCACAGATCGCGGTCCTGCGCGACCCCACCACAGGCGGCGGCTGGGCCACCCTCGGTCAAGGCTGCCCCGATGTGCATGTCGCCGGCGGTGTCGATGAGGCTCTGGCGATGCTGGATGAGATCGTGCGTCGTCCGGCGGACATGGACCGGCTCCTGCGGGACATCGTC
>NZ_JBTYMC010000129.1:0-17983 GCF_054880855.1 Streptomyces sp. S6
GCAACCAGCCCGGGAACCAGAGGCAGTTGAACGAGGCCGCCCGACTTGCCGACCGGCTCCAGCAGGCCGGCTACACCAAACGGGACATCGCCCGCATCATCGACCGCGACCTGCGGCGCAGCCACAGCCGACCGGCCACACCACTCGACGGGACGTGATCGGTGAGCGAAACGCCCCCAGCCGCCCACACAGCCGCACCCGACCACACCCCAGCCCCCACACGGCCCCCCGCAGGTTTCACCCCCGCCCTCCGGGACACCCGTCCTCCATGTCTCCGGATCGAAGCGGCAGAGGTGTCGGCTCGCTGGTCGCGGGGGTCGCCGATGTGCTGGCCCTCGTTCTCGCCCTGTGGATCACGCTGGACCTGCTGGAGGCGGACCGGGCGAACGAGTTCGTGCGGTTCGTGCGGGACGTGGCGGACTGGCTGGCGGGCTGGTCGCGTGATCTGTTCTCGTTCGACGAGAGGTGGGCGCGGGTGGTGGCCGGGTACGGGCTCGCGGCCGTGGTCTACCTGGTGATCGGACACGCGGTCGCGAACCTGGGCCGCAGGCGCTAGCAGCAGTCGGGGTCCAGACCCACGGGCAACTGCTCGCCCCCGAACACCGCGCACGTCGCCTCGTCGCCCCCCAGCGCCGCGACGGCGAGCAGCAGCGACCCCGCCGTCCACGTCGTCAACTCGCGCGGCCAGACGGCGTCGTCGTCGAAGACGTACCCCGTCCAGTAGAGCCCGGACTCGGGGTCGCGCAGATGCTGGATGGACTGGAGGATCTCCAGGGCCCGGTCGGACTCGCCCATCGCCCAGAGCGTCAGGGCGAGTTCGGCGGACTCCCCGCCGGTGACCCAGGGGTTGGGGACGACACAGCGCACCCCGAACCGGGGCACGACGAACCGCTCCCACCCCTCCTCCACCCGGGACTTGGCCTCGGAGCCGGTCAACGCCCCACCGAGGACCGGGTAGTACCAGTCCATGGAGTAGCGCCCCTTGTCGAGGAACCGCTCCGGATGCCGGCGAATCGCGTGCCGCAGCGCACCGACCGCCAACTCCCAGTCGGGCTGCGGCTCTTCACGCTGCTCGGCGATGGCGAGGGCGCACCGCAACGCGTGATGGACCGACGAACTCCCGGTCAGCAGCGCGTCGTTCGTGGGCGTCCCGTCGTCCTCGCGCCGCCACCCGATCTCCCCGCCCGGCTGCTGGAGCCGCAGCACCCACTCGACGGCCGCGTACACGACGGGCCACATCCGGTCGAGGAACGTGTCGTCGCCGGTGGCGAGATAGTGGTGCCAGACCCCGACGGCGACGTAGGCGACGAAGTTGGACTCGCGGGCGGCGTCGGTGACGTCGTCGTGCGCGCCGTCGGCGTACGCGGCGTACCAGGAGCCGTCCTCGTTCTGGTGCTCGGCGAGCCACAGGTACGCCCGCTCGGCGGCGGCGTGTTCGCCGGCCGCGTCGAGGGCCATGGCGGCCTCGGTGTGGTCCCAGGGGTCGAGGTGGTGGCCCCGGAACCAGGGGATCGCCCCGTCGTCGCGCTGCACGGCGAGGATGCCGCGCACGGTCGCCACGGCCTGTTCGGCGGTGAGGACCCCGGGCAGGACGAGGTGTTCCGTCCGGGGGGTTCTCACTTGGCGTCCACCCGGGGGAGGTGCGGCTTGGTCGCGTAGGCCACGAAGCTCTTGCCGATCAGCGGGTTCAGCGCCTGCTCGGCGACGCGTGTCGCAAGCGGTTTCTTCATGATGTCCCACACCAACAGCTTGTGGTACGCCTTCACCGGCAGCGCCTGGTCGTTGTCCACGCCGAACGCGCACTTCAGCCACCAGTACGGGGAGTGCAGGGCGTGCGCGTGGTGCGTGCCGTACGGCTGGAGGCCGGCCTCCCGGATCCTCGTCAGCAGCTCGTCGGCCTTGTAGATGCGGATGTGCCCGCCCTCGACCTCGTGGTAAGCGTCGGAGAGCGCCCAGCACACCTTTTCCGGACCGTAGCGCGGGACGGTGATCGCGATCCGCCCGCCGGGCTTCAACACCCGTACCATCTCGGCGAGTACACCCTTGTCGTCCGGGATGTGCTCCATCACCTCGGAGATGATGACGACGTCGAACGACTCGTCGGGGAACGGCAGCGCGAGCGCGTCCCCCTCCATCGCGGTCGCCGTCGCCCCCTCGGGCGCCTCCCCGGCCTCCTTCATCGCCGCGAACCACTTCGCGACCTCGCGGATCTCGTCCCCGTTCTGGTCCAGCGCGACGACCTGCGCCCCCCGCCGGTAGCACTCGAACGCGTGGCGCCCGGCCCCGCATCCGAGGTCCAGGACACGGTCCCCCGGGGCGAGCGGGAACCGGGAGAAGTCGACGGTCAGCACGTGGTCCTGCTTTCGGGGGTGGGGGTGGGAGAAACGCCGGTGCGCGCACCGGAAACCTCGGCGGACGCGGGGTGCGTGGCCCCGGCGCGGTGTCCCCCACCGCTCCTGGCTATCGCCTCACGGTAGTGCGCGACCGTGCCCTCGGCGGCGCGTGCCCAGGTGAAACGGGACAGTACGCGTTCTCTGCCGGCCGCTCCGAGGCGGGCCCTCAGCTCCGGGTCGGCGAGGAGCCGGCTCAGCGCGGCGGCCAGCGCGCCCGCGTCACCGGGGGGCACCGCAAGGCACGTCTCGCCGTCGGGGCCGGCGACTTCGGGGATCGCGCCGCCTGTCGTCGCGACCAGCGGCGTGCCGGTCGCCATCGCCTCGGCGGCCGGCAGCGAGAACCCCTCGTACAGCGACGGCACGCACGCGACCTCCGCCGACCGCACCAGCGCGACCAGCTCCTCGTCCGAGATGCCCTTGACGAACTCGACGGCGCCTTCGAGGCCGTACCGCTCGATCGCGCCCGCGACCGGCCCCTCGGCCGGCTTCTTCCCGACGACGACCAGATGCGCGCCGGGCTGCTCCGTCCGCACCTTCGCGAGCGCCTCGACGAGGAAGACGAGGCCCTTGAGGGGGACGTCCGCGCTGGACGTCGTCACGATGCGGCCCGGGACGACCGGGACGGCGGGGTCCGGGGAGAACAGGTCGGTGTCGGCGCCGATGTGGACGACGTGGATGCGGTCGCCGCGCACCCCGAGGTGGTCGACGATCTCCTGGCGGGACGTGCCGGAGACGGTGAGGACGGACGGCAGGCGGCGGGCGACGCGCTTCTGCATGCTCGTGAACCCGTACCAGCGGCGCACCGAGTACCGCTTCTGCCAGGTCTGCGCCGCGTCCAGCTCCAACTGGCGGTCCACTGTGATGGGGTGGTGGATGGTGGTGACGAGAGGTGCGCCGACGTCTCCCAACAGGCCGTACCCGAGGGTCTGGTTGTCGTGGACGACGTCGAACTCCCCACGCCGCTCGCGCAGATGGCGGCGGGCGCGCAGCGAGAACGTGAGCGGCTCGGGGAAGCCGCCGGTCCACATCGTGCCGACTTCGAGGGCGTCGATCCAGTCCCGGTACTCGTCGCGCTTCGGGGTGCGGAAGGGGTCCGGGGAGCGGTACAGGTCGAGGCTCGGGAGTTCGGTGAGGGTGACTCCGTCGTCGACCACCGGGTACGGCTGGGAGCCGATGACCTCGACGCGGTGGCCCAGGCGGGCGAGTTCGCGGGAGAGGTGGCGGACGTAGACGCCCTGGCCGCCGCAGAACGGGTTCCCTTTGTAGGTGAGCAATGCGATCGCGAGCGAACGCCCGCCGTCGGTCGCCGAGTTGGCCCGACTGGCCTCAGCGGTCACTCCGGGCCCCCTTCTGCCTGCGCGTGGGCGAGACTACGCCGGGACGCTAATCTAGAACAAGTTTCAGACTTCAGCGTCCGGGAGGCTCCGAATCTACCGGCAGGTAGGGGGCCTGTGAGCAGTGGATCAGGTGATTCACACCACGGCGGGGTGCCGGTCGGCAGGGCGGCCGGGCACCGGTTCGCACCGTGGCCGTGCACCCGTTCCGGCCCACAGCCGCCTACCGTTTCTCCGGCCCATCGCCGCCCACCGCACGATCACCCGGCCCCACGGACGGTACCCATGCCCCCGGAACCACCAGCCTCCCCCCTCACCGAACGCCAGCAGGCCCGCCGCCGGCGCATCCTCCACACGACGGCCCAGCTCGCGAGCCGGGGCGGCTTCGACGCGGTCCAGATGCGGGAGGTCGCGGAGTCCTCCCAGGTCGCCCTGGGCACCCTTTACCGCTACTTCCCCTCGAAGGTCCACCTTCTGGTGGCCACCATGCAGGACCAGCTCTCCCAGATGCACACGGTCCTCAAAAAGAAACCCCCCACCTCGGAATCCCCTGGCGCGCGAGTCTCCGAAGCGTTGATGCGGGCATTCCGGGCCCTGCAACGCGAGCCCCATCTGGCCGACGCGATGGTGCGAGCGCTGACCTTCGCCGACCGAAGCGTGAGCCCCGAGGTGGACCAAGTCTCCCATCAGACAACCGCGTTGATCCTCGACGCCATGGGTGAACCCGACCCCACCCCCGCCCAGCTCTCCGCTGTCCGCGTCATCGAACACACCTGGCACTCCGCGCTCATCACCTGGCTCTCCGGCCGCGCCTCCATCGCCCAGGTGAAAATCGACATCGAAACGGTCTGCAAACTGATCGACCTGACGTCCCCTGCCGGCACACTTCCCGCCGAAACTCCCCCGGCGGCACGGTAGCGCCGCCTTCCTTCCCGTCGTACCGAACCGGCGACACCCGCCACCCACCAGGGGCGCGGGGCTATCAATGTGCGGCTACCGCCGCGCGGGCACGACCAGCCACAGACGCAGCCTCACCCGCGCCCCCTCACCCCCCTATTCCTCAGGCGGAAACACCACTTCCCCACTCCCCGCAAGGGCAATGGAAATTGCCTCGACCGGACAATTCTCCGCCGCCTCCAGAACCCCTTCGTTCGCGTCCGTCTCCACCTCGGCCGGCCGGGACTGCCGCCCCTCGTCGAGCCGGAAGAACCCCCCGGTCCGATGCACGCACTGCGCGGACCCGATGCACAGGGACCGATCCACGTCGAGCCGCCACCTATCGCCCACGGCTAGGCCCCGGCCGGCAGGTGGATCATTTTGTGCTCCAGGTATTCCCCGAACCCTTCGGGTCCGAATTCCCGTCCCAGCCCGCTGTTCTTGTACCCCCCGAAAGGCCCGAGCATATCGAGGCTGAACGTATTCACGTTGTACGTCCCGGTCCGCACCCGCCGGGCGATATCGACGCCCCGCTCGACATCCCCGGTCCACACACTCCCGCTCAACCCGTACTCGGAATCATTGGCGATCCGCACGGCCTCTTCCTCGTCCCCGTAGGGAAGGAGACAGATGACGGGCCCGAATATCTCCTCCCGGGCGACCCGCATGCCGTTGTCGACGCCCCCGAGCAGCGTGGGCCCGACGTACCACCCCCGGTCGGACCCCTCGGGCCGCCCGCCCCCGGTGAGCACCTTGGCCCCCTCCTCCTGCCCGACCCGGATGTACTCGAAGCTCCGCTCCTGCTGCCGCCGCGCGACCAGCGGCCCGATCTGGGTGGCGGGGTCGAGCGGGTCCCCCACCTTCAACTCCCGTACGGCCGCGACGAACGCCTCGGCGAACTCGTCGTACCGCTCGCGCGGCAGCAGGATCCGCGTCTGCGCGACGCACGCCTGCCCGTTGTTCATCCAGGCGGCGGGCCCGATCCCGGCGACGGCGGTGTCGACGTCCGCGTCGGGAAGGACGATCGCCGCGGACTTCCCCCCGAGCTCCAGCGTGACCCGCGTCAGATTCCGCGCGGCCACCTCCATGACCCGCTTCCCGGCGGCGACGGACCCGGTGAACGCGACCTTGTCGACCCCGGCGTGCCCGACGAGGTACTCCCCGACCTCCCGATCGGCGGGCAGAACCGACAGCACGCCCTCGGGCAGCCCGGCGTCCCGGCAGATCTCGGCGAGGAGATAGGAGTCGAGCGGAGCCTCGGGGGACGGCTTGAGGACGACCGTGCAGCCGGTCAGCAACGCGGGCGCCAGCTTGGACGCGGCGACGAACTGCGGTGTGTTCCAGGGGATGACGGCGGCCACCACCCCGACCGGCTCGCGCCGCACGAGGATCTTCCCGAGCACCCCGTCCCGCCGCTCCTCGAACACGAACCCCCGGGCGACGGTGATCGCGGAGTCCCACACCAGCATCGAGGCGAGCGCCTGCCCGAGCACGCTCCAGGAGTACGGCGACCCGTTCTCGGACGAGATGACCCGCGCCAACTCCTCGTGCCGCGCGGCGATCCCGTCCTTGATCCGCGTGACGACCGCGATCCGCTCCTCCAACGACAGCCGGGGCCAGGGCCCTTCGTCGAACGCCCGCCGAGCCACCCCCACCGCCCGGTCGACGTCCCCGAACGACGCGTGCGGCACCCGCCCGATGACCTCCTCGGTGTGCGGCGACACCACCTCGATCACCCCGTCCCCCGACGGATCCACCAACTCCCCACCGATAACGAGCTGTCCGTACTCCACAACCTCACCCATCGCGACCACGCCCTCGGTGTCGACCCCGGTTTCTGACGGTGTTTCAGGAACTGATACCAGTTCTAGTTATAGTGGGCAATGGCCATGGAGCGCCGGGCATCGGAGGGCACATGACGGGGACCGAAGAGCACGAGCCCAGGACGTACGACCACGGCGGCGGCGTCCGCTCCCTCCAAGTCCCCATCCCGGACAACCCGTTGGGCCACACGCTGGTCTACGTGGTGGACACGGACGACGGCCCGGTGCTGATCGACACCGGCTGGGACGACCCGGCGTCGTGGGACGCCCTCAGGGCGGGGCTGGTGGCGTGCGGTACGTCGGTCGAGGAGGTGACCGGCGTCGTCGTCACGCATCACCACCCGGACCACCACGGCCTCTGCGGCAGGGTTCGCGACGCGTCGGGCGCGTGGATCGCGATGCACGCGGCGGACGCGGCGATCGTCCGCCGCACCCGGGAGACGCGTCCCGAGCGCTGGTACACGTACATGTCGGCGAAGCTCGTGGCGGCGGGTGCGCCGGAAGCGCACGTGGCGCCGCTGCGCCGCCCCCCGGACCGCCCGCTGCCGGGCTTCTCCCCGGCGATCCCGGACCGGGAGATCGTCCCCGGCGATCTCCTCCCGCTGGCGGGCCGGCGGCTGCGCGCGATCTGGACGCCGGGCCACACCCCGGGCCACGTCTGCCTGCACCTGGAGGAGGCCCACCCGCACAACCTCCCCGGCAAGGGCCGGCTCTTCTCCGGCGACCACCTCCTCCCCGAGATCACTCCGCACATCGGCCTGTACGAGGACCCGGACGACGCGACCGTCACCGATCCCTTGGGCGACTACCTCGACTCCCTGGAACGAACAGCCCGCCTCACCCCCTCCGAGATCCTCCCCGCCCACCAGTACGCGTTCACCGACGCCCCGGCCCGCGTCCAGGCCCTGCTCGCCCACCACGACCAGCGACTTTCAGCATTGCAGGCGCTACTGACAACGCCCCTCACGCCGTGGCAGCTCGCGGAGCGCATGGAGTGGAACCGCCCCTGGGCGCAGATCCCGCACGGCTCCCGGAACATCGCGGTGTCGGAGGCGGAGGCGCACATCAGGCGCCTGGTGAAGGCGGGCCGGGTGGAGGCGGTGCCGGGGAGCGGCCCGGTGAGGTACGCGGCGGTGGAGTGAACGTACGGCGCGCGCTCCTTCGTACGAGTGAGTAACGGCATGCACCCACTTGGTCACGGGCAGTGGTTCCGCCGTAACGCTCAACCCCCCGAAAGGACCGCGCACATGCGCATCCGCACCACCCTGGCCGCAGCGGCCGGCGCCCTGGCCCTGCTCGTCGCCGTTCCCACGTCGGCGTCGGCGGCCACGGGCCAGTTCTTCTACAGCTACAGCGGCCTGAACGGCGCTCCGCAGGTCACGGCGCTGGCGAATCCGCCGGGCGCGCAGTGCGTGACGCTGCCGGAGGTGGCGGACCCGGGTGCCAGCTCCCCGGCCCACGCCCTGCGCAACGACACGGACGCGACGGCCGTGGGCTTCGAGAACCCGGACTGCACGGGAGGCATGTTCACGGTCCTTCCGCACGCCTGGGGCCCCGGGCTGCCACTGAGGTCGGTGCTCTTCAGCCGGTGAACCACCCCACATGACCCACGTCACCTACGAAGCCTCCTCGTAGTCCAGGACGTGGGTCATGTCCGCTTCAAAACACCTCCTGACCTGCACATTGAGACCCAGGTCACACGAACCGCGACACCCCCCAATGCGACGAAAACTAGTAAAGGGGGTGTTTGCGGGCACCCCCCGGAGCCTGCTTCTCTGGTTGACGTCGCACGGCACCGACAAGCCCCCAGGGGCCTCGGCGCCACCGCTTGACCGGGGGTGAGACTCCCCCGGCGCGAGCGACAGCCCTGTCCCCGAAGAAAAAGGTTCCCGTGTCTTTCGCTGCCGTCCGCCGCATCGCCCTGTCCCCCAAGAAGGCCCTCTCCACCGCCGCCGTGGCCACCGCCGCCGTCGGCATGGCCCTCACCGCGGCCCCCGCCCACGCGGCGACCGCGTCCACGGACTCCGCCTCCCAGGCGCAGGCGATCGCCAAGCAGCTGATCCCCGACGCGACCCAGTACAACGCGTTCTCGCACATCGTCGAGCACGAGTCCGGCTGGAACGTGAACGCGACGAACTCCTCCTCCGGCGCCTACGGCCTCGTCCAGGCCCTCCCCGGCTCGAAGATGGCCTCGGCCGGCTCCGACTGGAAGACCAACGCCGCCACGCAGATCAAGTGGGGCCTGGACTACATGAATTCGCGGTACGGCAGCCCGTCCGCCGCGTGGAGCTTCTGGCAGTCGAACGGCTGGTACTGATCAACTGGCGCTGACCCTCAGCTCCTTCACGCCGTTGATCCAGGCCGAGCGCAACCGCCTGGGATCCTCGACCAACCGGATACCCGGCATCGCGTCGGCGATCGCGTTGAAGATCAGGTCGATCTCCAGCACCGCCAGCGACTTGCCCAGGCAGTAATGCGGACCCCCGCCTCCGAACCCGAGGTGGGGGTTCGGGTCTCTGGTGATGTCGAACTCGCCCGGCCGGTCGAAGACTTCGGGATCGTGGTTGGCGGAGGCGTAGAACAGCCCCACCCGCTCACCCTTCTTGATCCGCTTCCCGCCCAACTCCGTGTCCTGCGTGGCCGTTCGCTGGAACGACACGACAGGCGTGGCCCAGCGGACGACCTCCTCGGCGGTCGTCGAGGGCCGCTCGCGACAGTACAGCTCCCACTGCTGAGGGTGCGTCAGGAACGCGTGCATGCCGTGCGTGATCGCGTTGCGCGTCGTCTCGTTCCCGGCGACGGCCAGCATCAGCACGAAGAAGCCGAACTCGTCGGAGCTCAGGTTCCCTTCGTCCTCGGCGGCGACCAGCGTGGAGACGATGTCCTTCGCCGGGCACTTCTTCCGCTCGCCGGCCATGTCCATCGCGTACGCGATGATCTCGGCGGCGGACTGCTGACCGACCTCCTCGGTGATGGCGTACTCGGGATCGTCGTACGCGATCATCTTGTTGGACCAGTCGAAGATCCGGTCCCGGTCGCCCTGCGGGATCCCGATCAGCTCGGCGATGGCCTGCAACGGCAGCTCGCAGGCGACCTGCGTGACGAAGTCGAAGGGGTCCGAACTGCCGCGCACCTCTTGGCAGATGGCATGCGCGCGGGTGCGCAGCCGGTCCTCCAGCGCGCGGATCGACCGTGGCGTGAAGCCGCGTTGGACGATCTGACGGACCCTGGTGTGCTCCGGCGGGTCCATGTTCAGCATGATCAGGCGCTGCGCCTCGATGGACGCGCGCTCGATGTGGTCGCCGAAGCGGATGATCGCGGTATTGACGGAGGACGAGAAGAGTTCGGGGTGGGTCGAGACGTACCGGACGTCGGCGTGCCGGGTGACCGCCCAGTACCCCTCGTCCTGGAAACCCGCGACATTGCCCGACTGCGGTATCCAGCACACCGGTTCGACACTGCGCAGCTCGGCGAACTCCGGGAGGGGGACTCGGGTGTGCAACAGGTCGGGGTCGGTGAAGTCGAACCCCTCGGGAAGCGCTGGACAGGGCATGAGACGACTCCCGCCATCTGACGGCTCATCAGAAATAGGTGCGGTGACCGTAGTTCAGAGCGCTTGAGGCTGCAAGACCCTTGCGGTGACGTACGCCACATCAGCAGACTGGCAACGGAACTAGAACACGTACTAGTTACCCCCGGTTCCGCACCCGGCCCCCGGAAGGAATCCGCCCCCATGGCCGCCGAACCCGTGATCGTGGAAGCAGTCCGTACCCCCATCGGCAAGCGCGGCGGCGCGCTCGCCAACCTCCACCCCGCCTATCTCCTGGGTGAGACCTACCGTGAACTCCTGGGCCGCACCGGCATTCCCGCCGACGCGGTCGAGCAGATCGTCGGCGGCGCGGTCACCCAGGCCGGCGAGCAGTCCGCCAACCCCGCGCGGACCGCCTGGCTGAGCATGGGCCTGCCGTACGAGACCGCCGCGACAACCGTCAACTGCCAGTGCGGCTCCTCCCAGCAGGCCGCGCACATGACCGCCAACATGATCTCCGCCGGTGTCATCGACGTCGGTGTCAGCTGCGGCGTCGAGGCGATGTCCCGCGTCCCCCTCGGCGCCGCCTCCAAGCACGGCCCCGGCAAGCCGTTCCCCGACGAGTGGAACGTCGACCTCCCCAACCAGTTCGAGGCCGCCGAACGCATCGCCCGGCGGCGGGAGTTGACGCGGGAGGACGTCGACGGGCTGGGGGTCCTCTCCCAGCAGCGCGCGGCCACCGCCTGGGCGGAGGAGCGCTACAAGCGGGAGACGTTCGCCGTCCAAGTCCCCACCACCGAGGAGGAACAGGCCGCCGGGCAGGGGATGTGGCGGCTGGTCGACCGGGACGAGGGTCTGCGCGACACGTCACCGGAGGCCCTGGCCGGCCTCAAGCCCATCATGCCGACCGCCGTCCACACCGCCGGCAACTCCTCCCAGATCAGCGACGGCGCCGCCGCGATCATGTGGGCGTCCAAACGGATGGCCCGCGCGCTGAAGCTGAAACCGCGGGCCCGCATCGTCGCCCAGGCGCTGGTCGGCGCCGACCCCCACTACCATCTCGACGGCCCCATCGACGCGACACACGCCGTCCTCGGCAAGGCCGGCATGTCCCTCAAGGACATCGACCTCGTCGAGATCAACGAGGCCTTCGCCTCCGTGGTGTTGAGCTGGACACGCGTCTTCGGCCAGGACCTGACGAAGGTCAACGTCAACGGAGGTGCCATCGCCCTGGGCCACCCCGTCGGCGCGACCGGGGCTCGGCTCATCACCACCGCGCTGCATGAACTGGAGCGGACGGACAAGGAGTTCGCGTTGGTCGTGATGTGCGCGGGGGGTGCGCTGGCTACGGGGACGATTCTTCAGCGGCTCTGAGGGGCGGTGGGGCCGGGTCCGGGCTCCGAACTCTGAGAACGCCGTGGGCTGGAAGGTGAGTTGGGGTCTGCGGGGTTCTTGGAGTGGCGGACGGTGATGAACAGGGCGTCGCCTCAGCTCGCCGTGGGCGCCGCGACCGTTCTCTCCGGTTCCCTGTCCCCCGAGGACACCGCAGCCGTCGTCACCGTCCGGGCCCGAGGCCCCATGAACAGGTACGACAGCCCGAACCCGCCGCCGACGACGACCGCGCCGCCCACCGCGTCGAGGACCCAGTGGTTGCCGGTGGCGACGATGGCGGAGACGGTGAAGAGGGGGTGGAGGAGGCCGAGGGTCTTCATCCACCACTTGGGGGCGACGGCGGCGATGACGAGGCCGCACCAGAGGGACCAGCCGAAGTGGAGGGAGGGCATGGCGGCGTACTGGTTGGTCAGGGCCGTGAGCGCGCCGTAGTCCGGCTTGGTGAAGTCCTGGACGCCGTGGACGGTGTCGATGATGCCGAGGGTGGGCATCAGGCGGGGCGGCGCCAGGGGGTAGAGCCAGAAGCCGACGAGGGCGAGGAGGGTGGCGAAGCCGAGGGAGGCGCGGGCCCAGCGGTAGTCGACAGGGCGGCGCCAGTAGAGGACCGCGAGGACCGCCAGCGGGACGACGAAGTGGAAGGACTCGTAGTAGAAGTCGAAGAAGTCGCGCAGTACCGGGACGCCGACGATCCAGTGGTTGACCGCGTGCTCGATGTCGATGTGCAGGAACCGCTCGATGTCGAGGATCTCCTGCCCGTGCCCCTCCGCGCGGACGCGCCCCGCCGCGTCGTTGTCCCCGGTCGCCGCGAGGCGGACCTTCGCGTACGCCGCGTACGTGACGCGGATGAGGAGCAGCTCCAGGAGGAGGTTGGGGCGGGTGAGGACGCGCCGGAGGAACGGCAGCAGCGGCACCCAGCGCCAGCGCGCGGGCACCGGCGCCGCGTACTCCGTGGGCGTCGGCGCCGCGTACAGCGGGTCCTTTCGGGACAGGAACGGCACCAGCGTCGCGGCGGCGAGCGCGGCGAACAGGACGATGTCGTCGCGCACCTGGTACAGCGCGGGCACGTTCGGCAGCATCATCTTGGCCGGAAGCGTCATCACGAGGACGACGGCGACGGGCCACACGTACCGGTCGGAGGCCCGCTTCCCGACCCGCCCGACGGCGGCGAGCAGCACCCACAGCAGCTGGTGCTGCCAGGTCGTGGGCGAGACGGCGACGGCGGCGCAGCCGGTGATCGCGACGGCGAGCAGAAGCTGGCCGTCCTGCGCGTAGCGCACGGCGCGGCGCACGCCGAGGACGGCGACGGCGGCGCCGAGCGCGAGGAACAGGCCGATTTCGAGGGGCCCGGCCAGCCCGGCGCGCAGCAGTGCGCCGTGCAGGGACTGGTTGGCGAGGTCGTCGGCCTTGTCGCCGAGACCGGTGCCCGCGATGTGGTGCACCCAGTACGTGTACGAGTCGTGCGGCATCGCCGCCCAGGCGAGCAGCGTCGCTCCGGCGAACGTCCCGACGGCCGTCGCGGCGGCCCGGCGCCGACGCGTGAGCCACAGGAGCGCGGCGAAGAGCAGGACGGTCGGCTGGAGGGCCGCGGCGACGCCGATGAGGACGCCGCCGGCGTACCGCCCGCGCGCGACGAAGCAGCCGAGGAGGACGAGCAGCACCGGGATGATGCTGGTCTGGCCCAGCCACAGGGTGTTGCGGACGGGCAGGGACAGCATCAGGAGGCTGATGGCGACGGGGGCCGCCAGAAGGGCCGTACGGCGGCTCACGGGCTGCGGGAGCGCGCGGGCGACGACGATGCCGAGGGCCGCGACGAGCAGCAGCGTGCCGAACGTCCAGCCCCAGCCCAGGGCGTCTTCCGCGGCCTTCGTGAGCGGCTTGAGGACGAGGCCGCCGAAGGGGGTGCCGGTGAACTGCGAGGAGTCGTACAGCGAGCCGTTGACGTGCAGGACGCCGTTTGCCCCGACCCAGGTCTCCAGGGCCGTCAGGCGCTCCCCGCGCGGGGTGGACAGGACCACCGCGACCTGCCGGACAGCGAGGACCGCCACGAGCAGCCACAGGCCTATGCGGGCCGCGCGCAGACGCGCCTGTCGTGCGTCCGCGGGGTCGACGACGGCCGCCCCGAAGGGTTCCGCCGGTCGCCCGCTGTGCTCCGCATTCGCCACGGCTGGTAGGCCTCCCGCCCCGTTCGTTCGATTCCGCTTGTCTGGTGATTCTCCCGGAAGTCCACCAGGGGTCCGTTCCGGACGAACCCTACGGGCACGCCGTCTCCCCCTGACAGAGACGCAGGTCACCCCTGCTTCACCTGGCAGCCCATCTCCTTTTGTCCGGAAGACGATAGTGCGTGGCAGGCGCGGTCATGCCCTCGGGGGCCGTTTTCGACCGTCCCATGGGCGTGATTTGGCTCGGCTGCCGAACACAACGCCTGCTCCGCCCGTACCGTCGTAGACCCGCGCGGGTCATGGCACTACGGGTAGTGACGGATGACTACGGAGGGCGTCGAGCATGGTGGTCGGTTTTCCGTGGAGACGATCACGGGCGGCGAAGGGTTCATCCACGTCTCCACGCGCGCGTGGGCTCCTCGTTCTCCTGATGCCGTTCGTCCTCCAGCCGGCCGCGCCCGCGTACGCCGGTGAAACACTCACCGTCACCGCCGACCGACGTCTCCTGGTGCCCCAGGAGGTCTCCGCCGGCCGCCTCGACACCGTCACCGGCATCCCCGCATGGCTCCTCGCGGCGACAGCGGCGATCCTCGCGCTGGCCGCGACCGCCATTCGGCTGGCCGTACGCGCGCGTGGAGGGGCGGGAGGGCGAGCGGAGGGGGCGAAGGGCATGCGTACGCCGAGGTTCGGAGGCGTGCCCGCGTCGGCCCCGGCGAGCACGTCTGCGTCCGCTTCCGGGGTTGCGCCTCTGGCGGCTCCGGAGGAGGTTCCTCCGTCGGCTCCAGAGGGCATGTCCGCGTCGACCCCGGTGGACTCGTCCGCGTCGGCCCCGGACGGCGTCCCCGCGTCGCCTCCGG
This sequence comes from Streptomyces sp. S6, assembly GCF_054880855.1. Lineage (NCBI taxonomy): Bacteria > Bacillati > Actinomycetota > Actinomycetes > Kitasatosporales > Streptomycetaceae > Streptomyces > Streptomyces sp. S6. Next base: position 14,424 of record NZ_JBTYMC010000129.1, read on the forward strand.
CGGGCACGTCTGCGTCCGCTTCCGGGGTTGCGCCTCTGGCGGCTCCGGAGGAGGTTCCTCCGTCGGCTCCAGAGGGCATGTCCGCGTCGACCCCGGTGGACTCGTCCGCGTCAGCCTCGGAAGGCGTGCCCGCGTTGGCCCCAGACGACGTTCCCCCGTCGGCCCCGGACGGCGTCCCCGTGTCGGCCCCGGCGGGCTCATCCGCGTCAGCCTCGGAAGGCGTCCCCGCGTCGGCCCCGGAACTCATCACGGCTTCCGCCATCCCCGCACCACCAGAAAGGAGCACGGCACTCATGACCGGCACCACGGAGGAGACCCGCCCGATCGGCCTCACCACGCGCGTGACCGACGCGCTCGACGCACTTCGCGCGCGGGTGCGGGGTGGGGCGGGGCATGTCGAGGTCCCGCGCGCGGGGATGGGCGGGATACCGCCGATGCCGGCGGAGGCGCCGACTGTGGGGGCGTCGCCCGGAGTGGGGGACGAGGCTTTCCGCCAGGCTGGGGACGAGGTTCCGAGTGGGGCGGGGAGTCGGGTTCCGTGGGAATGGAGGGAAGTGACGGGCGGGGAGGACTTCTTCGGTCCGGACACGGTGTCCGGCGTTCCGCCGATGCCGGAGACGGATCCGGTGGGCGGGGAGTTCCCCGGCCCGGTGGAGGTTCCGGTCGGGGCGGTGTCGATGGGGTCGGTGCCGATGGGGTCGGTGCCGCCCATGCCGGAGGCCGCTCCCACGGTCGGGATCCCCTTCGTCGCGGAGGGCGACTTCAGCGTTCCGCCGATGCCGGAGGCCCCGCCCTCGATCGGCGTCCCGGGAGCCGGTGACGATCACGCGTTTTACGACGCCCCGCGTCCCACACCCCCCGTGCCCCCGATGCCGAGCGCCGCGCCGATCGTGCCCCCTGTGCCGCCGTACGCCCCTCCCGCACCGGCCGCGGCCGACGACGGGACGACCCCCCTGTTCATGTCGCCCATGGACAGCCGGCGCCTCCACAAGTACCCGTTCTGCGCGCCGCCCCTGAACCAGAACACGTACGGCAGCCGCCAGCGGCACCGCAGGGTGTCGCCGGCGCCGCGGCAGGGCAGGGGGGTGAGCTGAGAGCACCCCTCCCCCGCCTCCCCGAGAGGGTCTGACCCGAACGGGTGAATGACTCGAAACCGGGGCGGGAGCGGGAACTGTGGGGAGTGTGGTGGGCGTTGGGCTGGCAGGACGTGTGGAGGAGGCAGGGGACGATGAGCGACCAGCAGCTCTGGGCAGCGGTGGACGGGTACTTCGAGGAGGAACTGGGCCTCAGGGACGAGGTGTTGGCGGCGGCCCTGAGGGAGAGCGAGGCGGCGGGGCTGCCACCGATCAGTGTGTCGGCCAGTCAAGGGCGGCTGCTCCAACTGCTCGCGGAGATCCAGGGAGCCCGCCACATCCTGGAGATCGGCACGCTGGGCGGTTACAGCACGATCTGCCTGGCCCGAGCCCTCCCGGCGGACGGCAGACTGATCACGCTGGAGTACAGCCGCGCACACGCGGACGTCGCCGAACGGAACATCACGCGGGCCGGGTTGGACAAGATCGTGGAGGTCCGGGTGGGCGAGGCCCTCACCTCCCTCCCCCTCCTGGCCGACGAGAACCCGCCCCCGTTCGACCTGGTCTTCATCGACGCGGACAAGGCGAACAACCCCCATTACGTCGAGTGGGCCCTGAAGCTGACCCGCGCCGGCAGCCTCATCGTCGTCGACAACGTGGTCCGCTCCGGCAAGGTCGTCGACCCCGGCAACCCCGCCCCCGACATCCAGGGCACCCGCGCCGCCCTCCACCTCATCGCCACCCACCCCCGCCTCACCGGCACCGCCCTCCAGACGGTCGGCGCCAAGGGGTACGACGGCTTCGCGCTGGCCAGAGTCCTGCCCTGAACCGTCCGGAAACGGCGCGGGAACACCTGACGGCGGCGCCCGGCGGAGACCCACGGAGACCGGGCGGGTCCGGCGCACCTGACTGTGCCGGACCCGGCCGACCTCAAGACGAGCCACCCGGGAGACGAGCCGCCCGGGAAGCGCGAGGCCGCCCGGAGAGCCACGGCGACTTCGCGAACGCGGCTCGCACCGCGCCCCCCGGCGACAGCACCCCGTCCGGTCTCAACCCTCGTGGTAGAAGCCGACGTTCACGCTGCGAGGGCTCGTGCGGTCGGTGATGATGATCTCGCCGGAGCCGCCGCGCGGGAGCGTGAGGGTGGTGCCGTAGGGGATGGGCTGGGCGTACTGGCCGGAGAGCACGCGGACCTCGGAGGAGGGGTCGTCCTGGGAGCCGCGCAGCCAGGTGACCTGCCAGACGCCCTCGGGACCGCAGAGGAATTCGAGGTGGACGCGGGAGACGAAGAGCCAGTCCTGAGGGGTGGCGAGCCGGCAGACCGAGGTGTCGCGGCCCACCCGCAGCACCGCCCCCGGTTCGCTGGGCGCGTCGGCCATCAGCATCCCTGCCGTGGCCCCCTCCTCCACCGCGGAGACGGAGGCCATGGTGAGTTCGAGCACGTGCGTTCCCCTTGTGTGTCCGCCGGACGTCCGCCCGGTATGTCCCAACCCCCCGGACCCCGAGTTCACAGCGTCCGAAACGGCATTGCACAGCGGCGGAAATGATAAATCGCCCGGCCACACCGCGTCCGGCACAATGGACGCATGACCGAGCGAAAGCCACCGGGCGTGCCGTTCGACTCCTGGGTGGACAAGCAGATCCAGGACGCGCAGGCCCGCGGCGAGTTCGACGGACTCACGGGCGCGGGCAAGCCCCTCCCGGCCGGCGTCGACTCCTCGTACGACGAACTCTGGTGGATCAGGCGGAAGATGGCGCGCGAGGGCCTGTCGGCGCTCCCGCCGGCGCTGGCGCTGCGCAAGGAGGCGGAGGACGCGCTCGCGGCGGCGCTGGAGGCCCCGTCGGAGTTCACGGTCCGCAAGATCCTCACCGAAGTCAACGCGAAGATCCGGGACATGATGTTCCGTCCGCCACCCGGCCCGCCGCTCGGCAAGAAGCCGTACGACGTCGAGGCGGTCGTCGAGGAGTGGCGCGAGCGCAGGCGTACGCCCCCTCCGGACACCGACCGCCCTACGACGGCCGGCGCCTGAGGGTGCGTGGCCTGAGCGGACGCCACCGCCCTCAGACGCGCAGCAACCGCTCGCACAACTCCCGGTAGTCCCGCATCGCCAGCCGAAGCCGCTCGGTGTCCCCGGAGGCGGAGTCAGGGTCAGAGACAGAGACGGCGGCGGTCGAGTCCGGCGCCGGCCCCCGGTCCCCTTCCCCTCGCTGCCACGCTCCCCGCACCGTCCGCCGCCGTCGAGCGACCGCCTCGGTGAACCGCGCCGCCAGATCCTCCAGCACCTGATCCGCCTCGGCGACCGCTTCCCGAGGCTCGTCGACGAACCCGGTCAGCGCCTGCCGCATCCGCTGCTCCAGCTTCTCGCACTCGTCCCGCGCGAGCAGTGGTGCGCCTCGGTCGTAACCGCTCTCACCGGTTTTCCGTCCCGGCGCGTTCCCCGAGGCGGCGGGTCCGGGCGGCGCGGGGGCAGGCGTACGGCCCGGCGC
>NZ_JBTYMC010000130.1:0-17870 GCF_054880855.1 Streptomyces sp. S6
CTGCGGCCTCGGGTGGTCGAAGGCCGGGGGCGTGGCGCGGCCCGGGATGTGTTCGTGGACGACGCGGGGGTGGCCGCCGTACTGGCCGCCCCACAGTCCGCCGGGGCTCTCGGCCTGCGAGCGGGCGGCGGCCCAGGGGGCGTAGGCCAGCAGCAGGGAGCCGGCGAACCAGCCCGCGTCGAGGAGTTGGCCCGAGCGGTACTCGTGGTGCAGCAGCGGGGAGGTGAACAGCGCGTCGCACATGACGGTGAGCGCGAGGGCGCCGACGGCGGTGTTGACGGCGGCGCGGTTCACGGCGGACCTGCGGAAGTGCAGGACGAGGACCATGCTGACCAGCGCGATGTCCAGCAGCGGATAGGCCAGGGACAGCGCGGTGTGGGCGACGCTCGGGCCGTCGAACTTGGCGGCCTGGGCGAGCGCGAGGCTCCAGGAGAGCGTCAGCAGCGAGCCGGCGATCAGCCAGGCGTCCAGGGCGAGGCAGACCCAGCCGGCCTTGGAGACGGGCCGGGTGGCGAGCACCAGGAGACCGACGATGGCGGGCGGGGCGAAGCACAGGAAGAACAGGTCGGCGTAGCTCGGGCTCGGGACCCGGACGTCCAGGACGACCTCGTACCAGCCCCAGACGAGGTTGCCGAGGGAGGCCATCGCGGAGGACAGGGCGAACAGCAGCCAGGCCGGTCGAAAGCGGATGTGCCGGCTGCGCGCGTAGAGGAAGCAGGAGACGGCGGCGGTGCCGGCCGCCGCGCCGAGGCCGAAGTCTCCCATGATCAGGGCGAGTTGCGGGGAGCCCCAGCCGAGTGCGGAGCCGACGGCGTAGCCCGCGCAGACCGCGGCGATGAGGAGTTGGTGGATCAGGGTGCGGTTCGGGCCGGGGGCCGGGGGCCGGGGCCGCGACGCCCCTGGTGCGGGGTGCGGGCGCAGCATCTCTTCGAGCGTCGTCGTCATGGCGGAGGGCGGCGCGTTCACCAGGGCCTCCCGGTCTGCTTCGGCCCCGGGTGCCGGTGGTCACCGGTGTGGGGCGGGTGGTCGATGCCGGTGCGGGATGCGCTGTTCCGGTTGCGGTGTGCGGTGGTGTGGCCGCCGGTGGGGTGGCCGCCGTACTCGCCGTTTCTGTGTGCCGCGGTGCTCCAGGGTCGCCGTCGGCGGCCTCGCCGCGTCGGATCGGTCGCCCGTAGGCCGTGCATCGCCCGTCGCCCCCCTCACAAATCCGTGAACGTCCATCTCCCCGGCGCCGAATGTGCGTGGCGCAGCCCCTGTCCGGGACGATACACCAGTCTCGTCACTCAGGGACATAGTCTCTCTACGCTCCGTGACGACCAGCGGCGATGCCGGTACACCCCGCGTCCGGAGGACTGCGGAGGGTACCTGAATGGGGTTACTCGCCTGCCGCGCCCGTCGTGAGGATCACGTTCCGCAGAGGCTCCCGGTTCACATATCGAACCAGCTGTTCAACCAGCAACCTCTTGGCGCGTGGCAGAAAAGCGCTGCTCGGGCCGCCGACGTGCGGACTGATCAGGACACCCGGCGCGCTCCACAACGGGTGGCCCGGCGGCAGCGGCTCGGGGTCGGTGACGTCCAGCGCGGCCGTCAGCCGCCCCGACTCCAGCTCCGCGAGAAGCGCCTTGGTGTCCACGACCGCCCCACGCGCCACGTTGACCAACAGTGCGCCGTCCTTCATACGGCCGAGAAACGACTCATTGACGAGCCTGTGAGTGCTCTGCGTGAGCGGCGTCACCACGATGACGACGTCCGCGAGCGGAAGCAGTTCCGGCAGCTCCCCGATGGAATGCACCGGTCCGCGCTCCGTCGTGCGCCCGGCGCGCGCGACCCGCACCACCCGCGCGAGCTCGAACGGCGCGAGCCGGTCCTCGATGGCCGCGCCGATCGCGCCGTAGCCGAGGATGAGGACGGTGCGGTCGGCGAGGGCGGGGTGGAAGCCGCCGGACCACTCCTGGCGGTCCTGCGCGCGGACGAAGCCGGGGATGCCGCGCAGGGAGGCGAGGGTGAGGGTGAGGGCGAGTTCGGCGGTGCTGGTCTCGTGGACGCCCCGGGCGTTGCACAGTTGCACGCCGGGCGGCAGTTGACCGACCTGGGGCAGGACGTCGTCCACACCGGCGGTGAGGGTCTGGATCAGGCGGACGTTGGTCATGGCGGCCAGGGGACCGACGCGGACCGACTGGGCCTTCATGTAGGGGACGACGTAGACGCCGCAGCGCTCGGGGTCGCCGGGGTAGGGCTGGGTGCCGTCCGGGCCGCCGTCCCAGAAGAGGTAGTTGGGGCCTTTTGGCAGGCCCTCGATCTCGTCCGGCGGGATGGAGAGCCAGACGTCCGGGGCGTCCGTGGGGGGTGCTTGAACGCTGTGACGTGCGGTGTCGTCAGTCATGGGCAGGAGGCTATGTCAGGAGCGCGGGTGCGCAGAGGTTAGGTTTGAGGGTCAGGACAGGGAGGGTCAGGGGCAGGTGGAGCGCAGGACGATCGGCGCCGGCGCGCTCTCGGCGGGGGCCGTCGGACTCGGGTGCATGCCGATGAGCTGGGGGTACAGCGGATCGCGGCGACGGGGCGACGAGTCGGCGAGAGCGGTGCACCGGGCGCTGGACGCGGGTTCGTCCTTATTGGACACCGCCGACATGTACGGCCCGTTCACCAACGAACTGCTGGTGGGGCGGGTGGTGAAGGAGCGGCGCGGGGACGCGTTCGTCGCGACGAAGGTCGGGCTGCTGGCCGGGGACCACATCGTCGCCAACGGACGGCCCGGGTACGTCCGCCGGGCGTGCGACGCGTCCTTGCGGCGGCTCCAGACCGACGTCATCGACCTCTACCAGCTCCACCGCGCGGACCCCGAGATCCCCGTCGAGGAGACCTGGGGCGCGATGGCCGAGCTGGTCCAGGCGGGCAAGGTACGCGCCCTCGGCCTCTGCGCGCTGGGCGCCCGAGGCGGACGGCGCTCCGGCCCCGCCGCCCCCCTCCACGAACCGACGATCCGTCAGTTGACGCGCGTCCAGCAGGTGTTCCCCGTCAGCGCCGTCCAGGCGGAGCTGTCGGTCTGGTCCCCGGAGGCCCTCACCTCGCTCCTTCCCTGGTGCGCCTCCCGCGACATCACCTTCCTCGCCGCCATGCCGCTGGGCAACGGCTACCTCACCGGCACCCTCACCCCCGGCCAGGGCTTCGAGCCCGACGACATGCGCGCCCACCACCCCCGCTTCACCGCCGAGATGATGGCCGCCAACCAGCCGATCATCGCCGGCCTCCGCCGCGTCGCCGCCCGCCACGAAGCCACCATCGCCCAGATCGCCCTCGCCTGGGTCCTCACCCAGGGCCCCCACGTCATCGCCCTCCCCGGCGCCAAACAGGAACGCTGGGTCGCCGAGAACACGGGGGCGTCGGAGATCCGGCTCACGCCGGAGGACCTTGCCGAAGTGGCTTCGCTGCCGGGGGCGTTGGGGTCGTGGGACTGAGTTCCGTGTGCCGGATCGGGAACTTGTGGGACGTCTGGCGTGTATGACAGGTAGGAGCCGCCGTCTGGAAGGGGCCGGGATCGTGGGACGTCGAGGTGTGGTGGCCGGGGTGGCGGTGGGGACGCTGCTGCTGGGGGCGGGGTGTTCGTCCGGGGGGTCCTCGGGGAGCGGGCCGTCGGCCGGGGGGTCGTCGTCGGCTGCCGTGGGTCCGTCCGGGGTTCCGCAGGGGAGTGTGCCTCCCGCGAAGGGGAGCGTGCGGGTGGTGCGGACCGTCGCCGAGGGGCTGAAGTCGCCTTGGGGGGTGGCGGCGATTCCCGGTGGGGGGTTGCTGGTGGGGTCCCGGGACGAGGGGACGATCACGCTCGTCGGGGCGGACGGGCAGAAGAGCGAAGTGGGGGCGGTGCCCGGAGTGTCGGCCGCTGGGGAGGGTGGGCTGCTCGGGCTTGCGCTGTCGCCGGGGTTCGCCGATGACCGGATGGTGTACGCGTACTTCACGTCCGCGTCGGACAACCGGATCGTGCGGATGCGGTACGACGGACAGCGGGCGGCGGGGCAGCGGCTGGGGGCGCCCGACACGGTGTTCAAGGGGATCCCCAAGGGGCGGATCCACAACGGCGGGCGGATCGCGTTCGGGCCGGACGGCATGCTGTACGCGGGCACCGGGGAATCCGGTGACACCGGGCTCTCCCAGGACCTGAAGTCCCTCGGCGGCAAGATCCTGCGCCTCACGCCCGAGGGCGAGCCCGCACCCGGCAACCCCTTCCCCGACTCCGCCGTCTACTCCTACGGCCACCGCAACGTGCAGGGCCTCGCCTGGGACTCCCGACAGCGCCTGTTCGCCGCCGAGTTCGGCCAGAACACCTGGGACGAACTGAACGCGATCGTCCCCGGCGGCAACTACGGCTGGCCCGAGGCGGAAGGCACCTCCGACAACCCCGAGTACCGCAACCCCCTCGCGAAATGGCCCACCTCCGACGCCTCCCCCAGCGGCATCGCCTACGCCGAGGGCTCCCTCTGGATGGCGGGCCTGCGCGGCCAGCGCCTCTGGCGCATCCCCCTGAACGGCACGGACGCCTCCGCCGCCCCCCAGGCATTCCTGGACCGGCGGTACGGCCGCCTCCGCACCGTCATCGCAGCCGGCGCCGGCAAACTCTGGGTGACCACCAGCAACACCGACGGCCGAGGCACCCCCCACACCGGCGACGACCGCATCCTGGAACTGACGGTGACCTGACCCTCAGTCCTCGCCCTCCGGCTCCTCCTCCACCCGAGCCACCCGCACCGTCACCTTCCCCGACGACAGATCTATCGGCCCCCTCCCCGGATCCCCGTCCCCCACATCCTCCCGCGTCAGCTCCAGCCGGTTCTGCTCGTCCTGCGTGTGCTTGCGACCCGGGGAGAAGAGTTCCTCGAAGGCGTTGAACATCGTGATCCCTCCGGGTCGCGTCGAGGTGGTCGTCTACTCGTCGAGCAGCGACTTGTCGAGAATCACCACGGACACCAGGATCAAGAACGCCCTGTGCACCATGTAGTCGACGGCGAGGCCGGGAGCGACAGACACCACCCGGATGTCCTCACCGCTCACGGCCTGCGAAACCGGGGTGAAGGGATCTTCGGCCAGCTTGAGAAGCCCGCGCTCCAAGAGCTTGCGCCGGTCCTCAGATAGGGCATCTCGCTGCGCTGCGGCTTGTTCAGTGAACTGGATCTGGTACAACACAGCTCCCTCCAGGGCGCATGGCTGCTTCCAGTGTCGCGCATCTGAACACGCTCCGTCCCGCTCGGGTCGAACACTCAGCCCGCCCCCACCGCGAACAACCCCATCCGATGCGCCACCGCCGCCGCCTCCCCCCGGCTCGACACCGACAGCTTCGCCAGGATGTTGGAGACGTGGACGCTGGCGGTCTTGGGGGAGATGAAGAGTTCCTCGGCGATCTGGCGGTTGGTGCGGCCGGCGGCGACGAGGCGGAGGACGTCGTGTTCGCGGGTGGTGAGGCCGAGGGAGTCGGTGGGGGTGGGGGGTGCGGTGAGGGAGAGGCGGGCGCGCTGGGAGAGGAGGTCGGTGGATTCGGAGAGGGGGCGGGCCTTCAGGTGGTCGGCCATCGCTCGGACCAGCCTCAACAGTTCCGCCGCGCGGGCGCGCTCGTCGTCCCGGCCGGAGACGATCAGTGTCTCCGCGAGGCGGTAGCGGGCCAGTGCCAGGTCGTAGGGGCGCTCCAGGCACTCGAAGGCGGTGACGACGTCCGACCACTCGTCGGCCGTGTCCCGCCCCTCCGCGCGGTGCAGCTCCGCCCGCACCCACAGGTCGTGCGCGTGCCAGACGGGCGCCGGTGTGGCCAGCCTGCGTGCCGTCTCCCGGATGAGCCGCACCTGCTCCGGTGAAGCCTCCCGCGCCTGAGCCTCGACGGTCGCGGCGGCGCGCAGCAGGGGCCAGACGTCACGGTGGACGTGCGGGGCGAGACCGTCGTCCAGGACGCGGGTCAGTTCCGTGCGGGCGTCGGCGGTCCGGCCCTCGGCGGCGGCGAGGGTGAGCGTGAGGGTCGCGAAGGGGAAGACGTACTGCGGCATCCGGTCGTGCGGCCCGAAGGACGCACGGCCCTCGGCGATGTGCCGGGCCGCGTCGGTGGTCCGCCCCCGCGCCAGCGCGAGCTGCGCGAGGAAGCCGTGGCCCGCGCCGCGCGGCTTCGCCGCCTGCGTGACCCGGCTGACCCGCAGCGCCGCCTCCAGCGCCTCGTCCCACTGCCCGAGGGAGATCAGGGACTCCGCGAAGTTGGCCCAGATCCACGGCTCGTTGTTGCGCAGCCCCCACTCCTCGACCGACCGCTGCCCTTCCCGCAGCAGCGCGACGGCCTCGGCGGACCGGCCCACACCCTCCAGCGCGGACGGCAGGTTGATGTGCGCGCGCCCGGCCTCCGTCAGCAGCCCGCGCTCCTGCCCCCGCTCCAGGACCTCCCGCATCTGCGCGAGCCCCGCCTCGATGTCCCCGGCGCCGACCATGAGGCCGCCGAGGTCGAGGCGGGCGTGGAACTCGATGTCCTCGGCGCCGAGCATGCGCGCGTACTCGACGGCCCGCTCGGCGGCGGTGACGGCGTCCGGCCCCGGCTCGTGGAGCATCGACCAGCCCGCGGAGGCGGCCAGCACCTCGGCGTGCACCTCCGACGGCGGCAGCCCCCGCACCAGTTCCTGGGCGGTGGCCAGCTCCTCCCAGCCGTCACCCCGGGACAGCGCGGTGACCAGCTTGGAGCGCTGCACCCAGAACCAGGCCTCCCGCAGCGGGTCCGGGTCGTCCGCCAGCAGGCGCAGCGCCCGCTTCGTGATCTTCAGGGCGCGCTCCCGCTCCCCCGACAGCCGCCCGGCCACCGCGGCCTCGGCCATCAGGTCCAGGTAGCGCAGGGGGGTCGTCTCGGGGTCGCAGCCGCACGGGGGGTACACCTCGGCGTAGTCGGCGGGCCGGAGCTTCTCGCGCACCTCCCCCGGCGCCGTGTCCCACAGCTCCATCGCCCGCTCCAGGAGCCGCAGTTGCTCGCTGTAGGCGTGCCGGGAGCGGGTCTCCACCGCGGCGTCGAGGACCGCGGGGAGGGCCTTCGCCGGGTCGTGCGCGTGGTACCAGTAGCTGGCCAGGCGGGTGGCCCGCTGGTCGGCGGGGACGAGGCCGGGGTCGGCCTCCAGGGCCTCGGCGTACCGCCGGTTCAGCCGGGAGCGCTCGCCGGGCAGCAGGTCGTCCCCGACGGCCTCGCGGACCAGCGCGTGCCGGAAGCGGTAGCCGTCGCCGCTGGGGGTGGCGAGCAGGATGCTGGCGCCGACGGCCGCGCGCAGGGCCTCGATCAGGTCGTCCTCGGACAGGCCCGCGACGGCCGCGAGCAGCGGGTGTTCGACGGTCGAACCGCCCTCGGCGGTGATCCGCACGACGCGCTGGGCGTGGTCGGGCAGGGCCTCGACGCGGACGAGCAGCAGGTCCCGCAGGGAGTCCGTGAGGCTCGGGCGGCAGACGCCGGAGCAGGCGACGGCCAGTTCCTCGACGAAGAAGGCGTTGCCGTCGGAGCGGTGGAAGATCTCGTCGACCTGCGCGGGGTCGGGTTCGGTGGCGAGGATCCCGGCGATCTGGCGGCCGACCTCGTCGCGCGTGAAGCGGGCGAGTTCGATGCGGCGGACCGTGCGCAGCCGGTCCAGTTCGGCGAGGAGGGGGCGCAGGGGGTGGCGGCGGTGGATGTCGTCGCTGCGGTAGGTGGCGAGGACGAGCAGGCGGCCCGTGCGCAGCGTGCGGAAGAGGTACGACAGGAGGTGGCGCGTGGAGGTGTCGGCCCAGTGGAGGTCCTCGATGACCACGACGACCGTGCGCTCGGCGGCGACGCGCTCCAGGAGGCGGGCGGTCAGCTCGAAGAGCCTCGCCAGGCCCTCCTCGTCGTGCCGGCCGGGCGCGGTCTCGCCGAGTTCGGGCAGGAGCCTCGCCAGTTCGTCCTCCTGGCCGGCGGCGGCTGCCGCCAACTCCTCCGGCAGGGCGCGGCGCAGGGCGCGCAGGGCGGTGGAGAAGGGGGCGAACGGCAGCCCGTCGGCCCCGATCTCGACGCAGCCGCCGAGCGCGACGACGGCTCCCTGGCGCTCGGCGAGCACGCCGAACTCCTCCACGAGCCGCGTCTTGCCGACGCCTGCCTCTCCCCCGACGACCAGCGCCTGCGGCTCCCCCGCCGCCGCCCGCGACAAGGCGTTGTTCAGCGTGCCGAGCTCATCCGCTCGGCCGACGAACACGGGACTCACCGACCTCATCTGCACGTTGCCGAGCATCGCACAGGGGACTGACAACACCCCACTGGTTATCGCGGACACGACAATGCCGGACACGACAGCGCCGGACGCGGCGACGACGGAGGGGAGGGCGACCCCCGTACGCCCTCCCCCTTCCGCCGTGTTCATGCCGCCCTGGTGAACCGGTGACGCAGGAGGCGGCCCGTATCGGAGTGCTCGGCGGCATCCTGTACGCCCTCCCTCCGGGCGCGTACGGCCTCGTTGACCAGGCGCTCGTAGTCCGCGCGGCGGACGAGTTCGGCGGAGCGGAGCTGGTGGGCCTCGAACTGGAACATGGGGAACTCCCGTTTCTTCGTGCTCTCTTGACGTCCTCAAGCCTCTCTCGCGGAGGGGGTCCGGCACATCGGGAGAGTTCCGCATCTCCCCGCGCGCGGGGGGGCCTTAGAAACGGGAAGAGGGCCCTTAGGGGCCGCCGTAAGTACCTACGGCGGCCCCTAAGGGCCCTCATACGGATCTCAGCTCGTGGACGGCAGACCCAGAATCGCGTCGCTGTACTTGAGGACGGCCAGCAGCAGGCCGATCACCCCGAGCGCGACACCGCCCCAGGCGACCGACTTGATCCACGCGGGCTGCGCCTTCCCCGGGACGCCGAAAGCGGGGCGCATCAGGACGACGACGGCGGTGGCGAGGGCGAACAGGGCGAAGAGCCCGGCCCACAGCGCGCTGGTCTTCCACGCGTCCCCGTACACCTCCTTGACCTGCTTCGCGACACTCGCGCTCGACGACGTCTGGAGCTGCCCGATGAGCGTCTCCCGCGCGGACGCGACCGTCCCGATCCAGCTCCCGCTCAGCGACACGAACCCGAGCACGGCGGAGACGACGGCCCCGGCGCCCTGCCCGACGAACGAGGGCTCCTTCTCCTGACCCTCGCCACCCGCTTCGAGCAGCTCGACGTCACCGTCGTCCTCGGGGATGTCGTCCTCGACGGCGACCTTGTCTTCTGCCTTCGTTTCCATGTCCGGCACGGTACGGAGCCTCTCTGAGAGGTTTCTTAACGATCCTTGTGAGCGGCACGCGCGCGCGTGGCGTGCCATTCCGGGGCGAGGAGGGACCAGATCTCGACGTCGTGCCGCTCGCCCTTGTGGAGGTGGCTGCCGCGCAGGACACCGTCCCGGCGCATGCCGAGGCGGCGGGCCACGTCGAGGCTGGGGGTGTTGCCGGAGGCGGCGTGCCATTCGACGCGGTGCATGCCGCGTTCGAGGACGGCCCAGTCGATCAGGACGTGCATGGCGCGCGTGACGAGGCCCTTGCCGACGGCGGCCGGCTCCAGCCAGCAGCCGACCTCGCAGACGCCGGTGACCGCGTCGAACGTACGGAACAGAACGCCTCCGACGAGCTTCCCGTCGTACCAGATGCCGTGCAGGCTCCCGGAGTCCTCGACGCGTTTGTCGGCGTACCGTTTCAGCAGCGCGCGGGTGGAGTCGACGTCCGTCTCGCGCGAGCCGAAGCCGATGAACTGGCCGATGTGCTCGCGCCCCCGGTCGAAGTGGGCGAGCAACTCCTCGGCGTGCCACGTCTCAAGAGGCCTCAGCTCGGCCCCGTCGTCCCCCAGTGACACCCCGTACATTCCGCTCCCTTTTCCCCGTGCGTCCAGCGTCGGGACGACCCTCTCACGTCCACCGGATCCGGCGGCGGGGTACCCCTCGCCTCGTCACAGGGACGTAACAGCTCCCGCTCAGGAAACAACCATCGCGCCGCTCACGGATCTCACACCCGTAAGCGGAATCGAACACAGCATGTCTTCAGGGGGAACATGTCCATCCGTCAGTCGAACGGACCCGACCGGCCGCCACGGCTCGCACTCGTCGACGGGCTGCGCCTCGCGGCGGCGCTCGCGGTCGCCTGTTTCCACTACTTCGGCCAGAACTTTCCGAGCATCTGGGGCGAGGCCCCCCGGGACTTCGCGTACACCGTGCACCGCGCCTCGATGTACGGCTGGCTCGGGGTCGAGATGTTCTTCCTGATCAGCGGGTTCGTGATCTGTATGAGCGCGTGGGGGCGCACGCCGGGCGAGTTCGCGGTCTCGCGGCTGTCCCGGCTCTTCCCCGCGTACTGGGCGGTGATCGTGCTGCTCGTCACCCGCCTCGCGGTGTTCCCCCAGAAGTCCGACAGCCTTCCGGAGGACCTGCACCCGCGGAACGTGCTCGCCAACCTGACGATGTTCCCGGGACCGTTGAACGCCGATCTGCTCACCGGGGTCGCCTGGACGCTCGATCTGGAGGCGCGCTTCTATCTGCTGATGGCGATCGTGCTGAAGTTCGGCGCGACCTACGAGAGGCTGCTCGGCTTCTGCACGGTCTGGCTGGTCGCCGCGTACGTCACGCACTCCACGCAGAACAAACTGCTCGACCAGTTCGTCCTGAGCGGTTACGCGGGGTTGTTCGTCGCCGGGATCGCGCTCTATCTGATGTTCCGTTTCGGGCGGAACCTGATGCTGTGGACCCTGCTGGGGATGGCGTGGGCGTACCAGCTCAGCGTGCTCCAGATACGCGTCGACTGGCACATGGCCGCGCCCGGCAGCACCCGTACCGTCTCCTGGAGCCTGTGCGCCCTGCTCCTGACGGCGTTCCTCGGCGTCCTCATGCTGGCCACCATCGGCCCGCTGCGGAACATCAGTTGGCGCTGGCTGATGCCGGCCGGCGCCCTGACCTACCCCTTCTACCTCATCCACACCAGCCTCGGCTTCCCCCTCGCCAAAGGCCTCACCCGGCACGTCCCCGCCCTCGGCCACTGGGGGAACATGACCGTCGTGACGACCGTGATGCTGCTGCTGTCGTACGGGATCTGGCGGTGGGTGGAGCGGCCGGTCGGACGGTGGATGCGCAGGGGACTCACACGGGGGCTCGCGGCGGCACGGGGGCCGGGGGAGGTGGTGGCCGGGGTGCCGGGGGCTGGGGAGGCGGGGCCCGGGGAGGCGGTGACCGGAGCGTCAGGGGCCGGGGAGGCGGTGGCCGGGCGAACGAACGCCGAGAAGACGGGGCCCAGGGAAACGGTGGCCGGAGTGCCGGGGGCCGGGGCACGGGGTGCCGGGGAAGCGGTGGCCGGGGAGGCAAGGCCCGGGAAGGCGGTGACCGTGCGAACGAACGCCGAGAAGACGGGGCCCGGGGCACCGGGTGCCGGGGAAGCGGTGGCCGGAGTGCCGGGAGCCGGGGCGCCGGGTGCCGGGGAGGCAAGGCCCAGGGAAACGGTGACCAAGGCGCCGGGGGCCGGGGAGGCAGGGCCCAGGGAGGCGGGGCCCGGAGAGACTGCGGCCGGGCAAACGAACGCCAGGGAGACAGCGCCCGGAGAAGCAGGCCCCGGAGAGACTGCGGCCGGGCGAACGAACGTCAGGGAGGTGGCGCCCGGGGAAGTTGCGGCCGGGGTGCTGGTTCAGGTGCCTGTCAGTGTGCCTGGTCCCCGAACGCCATCAGCATGACGCCCAGGATCAGCAGCCACAGTGCACGCCGGGTGTGGCCGCGGGAGCCGAGGAACGCGGCGAAGGCGCAGACGGCGGCGCCGGTGGCGAACGCCGCCGGGACGAGGGCGGAGGACCGGCCGCCCAGCCGCAGCAGTGCGGCGGCGAGACCGGCGAGGGCCAGCAGGGCACCGGTGCCGGTCGCCGTCCAGCGGGCCCTGCGGGCGTCGTCCACGTCGAGGTCCGTCTCGTCGTCGTAGGCGTCCATGGGATGGTGCGTGGTCACGGTGAGGAGTACGGGTCCGCTCCCCCGGATCACTCAACGCGGACATGGAAGTGGGGTGATACGACGTGACGCTTGCCATATCACCCCACTCGCCGGGTCTTGCGGGGTTCGCGGGGACTAGCCCTCGCTCACACCCAGCTGCGCCAGGATCAGTTCCTTGACGCGAGCCGCGTCCGCCTGACCCCGCGTCGCCTTCATCACGGCACCGACCAGCGCGCCGGCCGCCGCGACCTTGCCGCCGCGGATCTTGTCGGCGACACCGGGGTTCCCGGCGATGGCCTCCTCGACGGCCTTGGTGAGGGCACCGTCGTCCGAGACGACCTTGAGGCCGCGCTTGTCGACGACCTCGTCCGGCGTGCCCTCGCCCGCGAGGACGCCCTCGATGACCTGTCGGGCCAACTTGTCGTTGAGGTCGCCCTTGGTGACGAGTTCGGTGACCCGGGCGACCTGCGCCGGGGTGATCGCCAGCTCGTCCAGGGAGACCTGGGACTCGTTCGCGCTGCGGGCCAGCTCACCCATCCACCACTTGCGGGCGGAGGCCGCGTCGGCGCCGGCGTCGATCGTCGAGACGATCAGGTCGAGCGCGCCGGCGTTGAGGATCGCCTGCATGTCGGTGCCGGAGATGCCCCACTCGGCGAGCAGCCGGTTACGGCGGGCGAGCGGCAACTCCGGGAGCCCGGCACGGATTTCCTCGACCCACTCACGGGACGGGGCGACCGGCACGAGGTCGGGCTCCGGGAAGTACCGGTAGTCCTCGGCCTCCTCCTTCACGCGGCCCGAGGTCGTCGACCCGGTGTCCTCGTGGAAGTGCCGGGTCTCCTGGACGATCGTCCCGCCGCCGTTCAGCACGGCCGCGTGCCGCATGATCTCGAAGCGGGCGGCGCGCTCGACGGACCGCAGCGAGTTGACGTTCTTCGTCTCGCTGCGGGTGCCGAACTTCTCCCGGCCGTGCGGGCGCAGCGACAGGTTGACGTCGCAGCGCATCTGGCCCATCTCCATGCGGGCCTCGGAGACGCCGAGCGCCTTGATCAGCTCGCGCAGCTCACGGACGTACGCGCGGGCCACCTCGGGGGCACGCTCACCGGCGCCCTCGATCGGCTTGGTGACGATCTCGATGAGCGGAATGCCGGCGCGGTTGTAGTCGAGCAGGGAGTGGGACGCGCCGTGGATACGGCCGGTGGCGCCGCCGACGTGCGTCGACTTGCCGGTGTCCTCCTCCATGTGCGCACGCTCGATCTGCACGCGGAAGGTCTCGCCGTCCTCCAACTGCACGTCGAGGTAGCCGTCGAAGGCGATCGGCTCGTCGTACTGGGAGGTCTGGAAGTTCTTCGGCATGTCTGGATAGAAGTAGTTCTTCCGGGCGAAGCGGCACCACTCGGCGATCTCGCAGTTCAACGCGAGACCGATCTTGATCGCGGACTCGACGCCGGTCGCGTTGACGACAGGCAGCGCGCCGGGCAGTCCGAGGCAGACCGGGCAGGTCTGGGTGTTCGCGTCCTGCCCGAGGCTGGTCGAACAGCCGCAGAACATCTTGGTCTTGGTGCCGAGTTCGACATGGACCTCAAGGCCCATGACGGGGTCGTACGTCGCCAGGGCGTCCTCGTACGACACCAACTCGTCGGTCGTGGTGGTCACGGTGAAAACTTCCCTCTCAGCCCAGCAGGACGTCGTCGTCGCCCAGCCGCTTCAGCTCGCGGTACAGGATGGCGAGGCCGGTGACGATCGCGACCGCGGAGACGGTGGCGTCGATCAGCCGCAGGGTGTCCTGCTCGGCGCGGGCCTTCCTGATCTGCTTGGCGACACCGAACGCGCCGAACGCGGTGGTGGCGATGGACACGTACGTGCCGGACTTGGACTTCTTGAAGCCCTTGGCCTTCGACAGTGCGTTGCTCACAGCGACGGAGCCTCCTCCAGGAGCGGGTGACCCCACTTTTCCACGAAGGCGGCCTCGACGGCGGCGCCGACCTTGTAAAGACGGTCGTCCTTGAGGGCCGGCGCGATGATCTGGAGCCCGACCGGCAGCCCGTCCTCCGGCGCGAGACCGCACGGCAGGGACATCGCCGCGTTGCCCGCGAGGTTCGTCGGGATCGTGCACAGGTCCGCCAGGTACATCGCCATCGGGTCGTCGGCGCGCTCGCCGATCGGGAAGGCGGTGGTGGGCGTCGTCGGCGAGACGATGACGTCGACCTGCTCGAAGGCCTTCTCGAAGTCGCGCGTGATGAGCGTGCGGACCTTCTGCGCGCTGCCGTAGTAGGCGTCGTAGTAGCCGCTGCTCAGCGCGTACGTGCCGAGGATGATCCGGCGCTTCACCTCGGGGCCGAAGCCGTCGGCGCGGGTGATCGAGGTGACCTCCTCCGCCGAGTGCGTGCCGTCGTCGCCGGTCCGCAGGCCGTAGCGCAGGCCGTCGAAGCGGGCGAGGTTGGAGGAGCACTCGCTCGGCGCGATCAGGTAGTACGCCGACAGCGCGAGGTCGAAGCTCGGGCAGTCCAGCTCGACGATCTCCGCGCCCAGTTCCTTGAGGAGCGCCACGGACTCGTCGAAGCGCTGGACGACGCCGGCCTGGTAGCCCTCGCCGCGGAACTGCTTGACGACGCCGACACGCATCCCGGCGACGCTGCCGTTGCGAGCCGCCTCGACGACCGGCGGGACGGGGGCGTCGATCGACGTCGAGTCCAGGGGGTCGTGGCCGGCGATGACCTCGTGCAGGAGGGCGGCGTCCAGGACCGTGCGGGCGCAGGGGCCGCCCTGGTCGAGGGAGCTGGAGAACGCGACCATGCCGTACCGCGACACGGCACCGTACGTCGGCTTCACGCCGACCGTGCCGGTGACGGCGGCGGGCTGGCGGATCGAGCCGCCGGTGTCCGTGCCGATCGCGAGGGGGGCCATGTGCGCGGCGAGCGCCGCGGACGAGCCGCCGCCGGAGCCGCCGGGGATCTTCGTCAGGTCCCAGGGGTTGCCGGTCGGGCCGTAGGCGCTGTTCTCGGTGGAGGACCCCATGGCGAACTCGTCCATGTTGGTCTTGCCGAGGATGACGACGTCGGCGGCCTTCAGGCGCTTGGTGAGCGTCGCGTCGTAGGGCGGGATCCACCCTTCGAGGATCTTCGACCCGACGGTCGTCGGGATCCCCTCGGTCGTGAAGATGTCCTTCAGCGCGAGCGGGACGCCGGCGAGGGGGCCGAGCTTCTCGCCCCTGGCCTTCTTCTCGTCGACGGCACGGGCCTGGGCGAGGGCGCCCTCGCGGTCGACGTGCAGGAAGGCGTGCACCTTCTCGTCGACGGCCTCGATACGGGCCAGGTGGGCCTCGGTGACCTGTACGGCGGTCAGCTCGCCGGACGCGATCTTCGCAGCCGTCTCGGCCGCGGTGAGCTTGATGATCTCAGTCACTTCTTAGTCCTCCCCCAGGATCTGCGGCACCTTGAAACGCTGCTGCTCCTGGGCCGGGGCGCCGGAGAGCGCCTGCTCGGGGGTGAGCGAGGGACGGACCTCGTCCGCTCGCATGACGTTCGTCAGCGGCAGCGGGTGCGAGGTCGGGGGTACGTCTTGATCCGCGACCTCACTGACACGCGCAACGGCGCCAATGATGTCGTCCAGCTGTCCCGCGAAGTGATCCAGCTCTTCGCTCTTCAGCTCCAGACGCGCCAGCCGGGCGAGGTGGGCGACCTCCTCGCGCGTAATGCCAGGCATGCAGCGTTCCTCTGGGGTGAGTGTGTGTGGTTTGAGGCCAATCCTAGGGGGCGGGGGTGCGTGGGCGTTAAACGGTTTCGACCGGGCGCCTGTGGGGCGGGGCCGTAGGAGCGGAGTTGTAGGGGGACGGCGTCACAGGGATGGGCGCGGGGAACTGCGCGACCAGCCACGACGGCGATCACCTCCACGGGAGAGGTCCACCTCTCAAGTGACTGGAAACGGGTGGGCGGGTGGGTCAATCCGCAGCCGGAAGCGCCGCTCGCGAACGCTGCCAGCCCCGAACCCCCCGCGCACGGAGCCAGGCAGTGGTCTCCGCCGGAGGCATGGCCGCGGCGACCAACCACCCCTGCACCGCGTCACACCCGAGATCCCGCAACCGCTCCCACGTCTCGTCGTCCTCCACCCCCTCCGCCACCACCAGCAACCCCAACGAATGCGCGAGATCGACAGTGCACCGAACGATCTCCGCGTCCTCCGCGTCCACCGCCAGCCGAGCCACGAACGACCGGTCGATCTTCAGCTCACTCACCGGCAGCCGCCGAAGGTGGACGAGCGACGAGTACCCCGTCCCGAAGTCGTCGAGGGACATCTTCACCCCGTGCCCGGTCAGCCCGTTGAGCGTATCGGCGGCCCGCTGCGGATCCTCCAGCAGCACATGCTCGGTGATCTCCAACTGCAAGGCCCCCGCAGGCACCCCGTGCCGGGCGAGCCGAGCGGCGACGGCCCCGGCGAACCCGGGCGTGTGCACATCACGCGGGGACACGTTCACCGCGACCGGCACCCTCAACCCCTGCTCCCGCCACCGCGCGACCTGCTCCAGCGCCGTCTCCAGCACATACTCCGTGAGCTGCGGCATCAGCCCGGACGACTCGGCGATCGCGATGAACTCGTCCGGCGGCACCTTCCCCCGCTCGGGATGCACCCACCGCACCAGCGCCTCCAGCCCCGCCACCTGCCCGTCGAACCGCACCTTGGGCTGATAGTGCAACTGCACCTCGTGCGCGTCGAGGGCCCGCCGCAGATCCCCCAGCAGCCCCAGCCGGTCCGGCGTGTTGGAGTCCCGCTTGGACTCGTACACCTCCACCCCTGTCCGGTCCCGCTTCGCCTGGTACATCGCGACATCGGCCCGCCGCAGCATCCCCTCCGCGTCACCGGCGTGATCAGGGAAGACGGCGACCCCGGCACTCGCCTCAAGGACCAACGTCAGCCCGTCGAGATCGAGCGGCGAGCTCAGCGTCGTCACCAGCGCCCGCGCGACCCGCGTCGCGGACGTCGTCGAGTCGGCGACCGGCAGCAGCACCGCGAACTCGTCCCCGCCCAGCCGCGCCACCTCCGCCCCGCGAGGGAGCGCTCCCTTCAGCCGGTCCGCTATCTGGAGCAGCAGCCGGTCCCCGGCGAGATGCCCGAGCGTGTCGTTGACGTGCCGGAACCGGTCGAGGTCGATCAGCATGAGCGCGGCCCGCGCCCCGATCCGCTCCGCGTCGTCCAGCGCCGTCCAGATCCGCTCCAGCAGCCACTGCCGGTTCGGCAGCCCGGTGAGCGGATCACGCAGCTGTTCCTCCGCCCGCGTCCGGGCGAGCCACAGCGTGGAGTCGAGGGCGATGAGCGGGATGGCGAACAGCGGCAGCAGCACCGGTTCGGCGTCCGCGACGACACACACGAGCGGCGCGATCCCGAGCAGCGCGACGGCGACGATGCTCTGTCGCAGCAGCGCCGTCCGGGCGACGGTGGGCAGCTTGCCGTTCGAGGGCGTCCGCAGGGACCAGAGGAGTCCGCGCGTGACGGCGAGGTAGGCGACGGCGACGAGGACGACCTCCGGCGCGGTGTAGACCGTCCACGTCTGCGGGTCCCAGGGCGATTCGACGGACGGCACCCGCCCGCACCCGGCGAGCACCAGCGCGCCCGCCCCGATGCCGAGGATGTCGACGGCGCCGTGCAGCACACCCTGCCGCCACCGGTGCCGGCGGGCGATGCCGACGAGGACGACGACGGTGAGGCTGACGAGGCCGGCGGGGACCCAGCCGTACTGGAGGAGGACGGCGAGGGTGAGGGCCCCGCCGGACCCGGTGCCGCCCCACCAGCGGGCCCGGCCGAGCATGACGAGGTGTCCGACGATGACGCCGGTCAGGAGGGCGAGGGACCAGCCGAGGGTGCCGGCGGGGAACAGGGCGTGGCCGCCGGTGAGGGCGGTGCAGAGGCCGGCGCCGAGGGCGAGCGCGGCTGCCGCGACGACGATCGCGGGCAGCGTCGG
>NZ_JBTYMC010000131.1:0-17813 GCF_054880855.1 Streptomyces sp. S6
TCCCGGCGGTCACGGCCAGGATGTCTGAGTCCCGATGGTCGGACGCGTCGGGCGGGGGGCGTTACTTACGGCCTTACGCCATCACGGGCGGCAGGACCCGCCACTCCCAGCCGGTCCGGCCGAGAGGCGGCGAGCACGCCCAGCGCGTCCGTGCAGGCGGCTCTGGCGGCATCCAGCTCGGGTGCGGCGCCCGCGGCGATCTCGGGCACCAGGAGCGGCGGACAGGGGCAGACGGCGGCGGCGACAAGCATGATCGGCAGCGTATCCCCGGGAAGCGGTCACACGTCACATACGGGTCGGTCGGATACGGATGGGGTCCGGCCGGGCGGCGACGCCGGAACGGAACCGGATCGGCGTCACGCGGACGTCGGGACGCCACCGACGCGTCGTGACGGGGGCGTCGGAACGGAACCGTACCGACGTGACGCGGGCGCGGGGACGCACCCGTACCGACCACACGCGATCGCCAGGACGACGCGGTACCGGCCCGACGCACCACGCCGGAACGGCCCCGTCCCGTCGCTACGCCCACGAACCGACGAACCGGTACCGTCCCGACGTCCCGCCCTTCACCCTCCGCACAGCCCTCAGCCGGCTTCCCCGCCGAGACCCTCGCCGGAAACGTCTCGAACTGGCCCTCGGCGAGCACCGGAAGCGTGTCGCCCCCGCCGGTACGGCCGAGCACGCCGGGGCACACGCGGGAGCACCGGCTCCCGCCCCACGAGCCCCGCCGGCGCCGTCAGTCGACGCTGCACCCGCCACCCGTGACGACCGGCAGCGGCGCCGGGACGCCGACCTTGGGCAGGCCGAGCATGACGCCGGCCGGAGCAGCGGCCTTCTCGGCGGTGCGCTTCTCCCAGGCGTCGCCCGCGCGCGTGCGGCGGACGTCGAGGACGGGACCCTCGGCGAGGAGGTGGTGCGGGGCGGCGTAGGTGATCTCGACGGTGACGATGTCGCCGGGGCGGACGTCCTGGTCGGGCTTGGTGAAGTGGACGAGGCGGTTGTCGGGGGCGCGGCCGGACAGGCGCCGGGTGGCGTCGTCCTTGCGGCCCTCGCCCTCGGCGACCATGAGCTCCAGGGTGCGGCCGACCTGCTTCTTGTTCTCGTCCCAGGAGATCTCCTCCTGGAGGGCGACGAGGCGCTCGTAGCGCTCCTGGACGACCGCCTTGGGGATCTGGCCCTCCATCGTCGCCGCGGGCGTCCCGGGGCGCTTGGAGTACTGGAACGTGAACGCCTGGGCGAAGCGGGCCTCACGGACGGCGTGGAGGGTCTGCTCGAAGTCCTCCTCGGTCTCGCCGGGGAAGCCGACGATGATGTCGGTGGAGATCGCCGCGTGCGGGATCGCCGCGCGGACCTTCTCGATGATCCCGAGGTAGCGCTCCTGGCGGTAGGAGCGGCGCATCGCCTTGAGGACGGTGTCCGAGCCGGACTGCATCGGCATGTGGAGCTGCGGCATCACGTTGGGGGTCTCGGCCATGGCGGCGATGACGTCGTCCGTGAAGTCCCGGGGGTGCGGCGAGGTGAAGCGCACGCGCTCCAGGCCGTCGATCTTCCCGCAGGCCCGCAGGAGCTTGCTGAACGCCTCGCGGTCGCCGATGTCGCTGCCGTACGCGTTGACGTTCTGGCCGAGCAGGGTGATCTCGGAGACGCCCTCGCCGACCAGGGCCTCGATCTCGGCCAGGATGTCGCCGGGGCGGCGGTCCTTCTCCTTGCCGCGCAGGGCGGGGACAATGCAGAACGTGCAGGTGTTGTTGCAGCCGACGGAGATCGACACCCACGCCGCGTAGGCGCTCTCGCGGCGGGTGGGCAGCGTGGAGGGGAACGCCTCCAGGGACTCGGCGATCTCGACCTGGGCCTCCTCCTGCACGCGCGCGCGTTCGAGGAGCACCGGGAGCTTGCCGATGTTGTGCGTGCCGAAGACGACGTCCACCCAGGGCGCCTTCTTGACGATCGTGTCGCGGTCCTTCTGCGCGAGGCAGCCGCCGACCGCGATCTGCATGCCCGGACGCGACGCCTTCCTCGGCGCGAGGCGGCCGAGGTTGCCGTAGAGGCGGTTGTCGGCGTTCTCACGGACCGCGCACGTGTTGAAGACCACCACGTCGGCGTCGCCGTCGGACCCCTCGGGCGCGCGCACGTAGCCCGCGCCCTCCAGCAGACCGGCCAGGCGTTCGGAGTCGTGGACGTTCATCTGACACCCGTAAGTGCGTACTTCGTAGGTCTTCACGTCCACGGGCTGGCTCCGGTCACTGCTGCTGGTCATGGCTCCAGGGTAGGCGGTGCCCCGGACAGCCTTCGCCCCGGCGCCGCGGACGCCCCCCGTTCGATTGTCAGTGGGCCTTCGTACGATGGCGAGGACCGGACCAGATCCGGTCGGAGCACCATCGAAGGGACCTCTTCCGCCCATGAAGCTCGACATCTTCAGCGAGATCCAGGACCCCAAGCCCTGGACCCCCGGCCACCAGCACCTGCGGATGACCCAGGCGCTGGAGCAGGCGGAGCTGGCGGACGCGCTGGGATACGGCTGCTGGTGGCAGGTCGAGCACCACGGCGCCGAGGAGTTCAGCCTGTCGTCGGCGCCGGAGCTGTTCCTGGCCGCGCTCTCGCAGCGCACCACGCGGATACGGCTGGGCCACGCCGCCGTGCTGGCGCCGCCGCGGATCAACCATCCGATCCGGGTCGCCGAGCGGGCCGCCGTGCTCGACCATCTCAGCGGCGGCCGGGTCGAGCTGGGGCTCACGCGGTCGACGGCCCCGGAGTGGCGGCTGTTCGGCGTGGACCCGGCGACCGTGCGTGAGCAGGTGGCGGAGGTCTTCGAGACCGTCCCGCGCATCTGGCGCGGCGACCTCGCGGTCACCGGGGGCGTCCCCGTCGTCCCGTCGCCCTTCCAGGACCCGCATCCCCCGCTGTGGCAGGCCGCGTCCACGCCCGGGTCGTTCGAGGAGGCCGGGCGCAGGGGTGCCGGGGTGCTGGGGACGACGCTGTGGGAGCCGCTGGAGCGGGTGCGCCGGCTGGTCGAGCTGTACCGCGCGGCGGCGGCCGAGTGCCGTGAGCCCGCCGGTGCGTTCGTCAACGACCAGGTCGCGTTCTTCACGTTCGTGCACTGCGCGGAGACGGACGAGCAGGCCGTGCGGGACGGCGCGGCAGCGGCGGCGGCCTGGTACACGGCCCGCGCGCTGACGTTCTTCGAGGCGGCCGACGCGTTCATGGAGAACATGAACCGCGAGAAGGAGCTGATGGCCTCCCCCGACGGCGGCGGGCACGCGGGCGCGTTCCTGCGCGCGGAGGCGGACTCCGCGGCCGGGCCGAACGCCGCGCAGCTCGCGATCGGCCGCGTCCTCCAGGGCGAGACCGTCCCTGAAGAGGAGCTGTTCGAGGCGCTCGACGAGCAGGGCTCCCTGATCGTCGGCTCGCCCGAGACGGTCCGCAAGAAACTGCGGGCCTACGCCGATCTCGGCATCGACCGGCTGATGTGCTTCCAGCAGGTCGGCGGGCTGTCGCACGAGAGCGTGCTGCGCAGCATCCGGCTCGTCGGCGAGCTGATCCCGGAGTTCGACCCGGCCGGGTGAGGCTGAGGCCGGGGGCGCTCAGGGGTCGATCAGCCCGGCGCGGATCGCGTAGCGCGTGAGTTCCAGGCGGTCGCGCATCCCGAGCTTCTGGAGCAGGTTGGCCCGGTGGCGCTCGACCGTCTTGGCGCTGATGAAGAGGAGGTTCCCGATCTCCTTCGAGGTGTGCCCCTCGGCGACGAGCTTGAGGATCTCCTCCTCACGCTCCGTGATCGGCCGCTCCGGCAGACCGTCCCCCCGGTGCAGCCGGTCCAGGTACGACCGCACGAGCGCCCGCTCCGCCCCCGGGTAGATGAACGGCTCGTCGCGCATCGCCGCGCGGCACGCCTCGACGAGGTCCCGGTCGGCGGCCGACTTGAGGACGTACCCGCCCGCGCCGGCCTTCAGCGCCTCGAAGAAGTACTGCTCGTTGTCGTACATCGTCAGGATGAGGATCCGCAGGTCGGGCAGGCGCCGCGACAGCTCCCGCGCCGCCTGGAGCCCCGTCATTCGGGGCATCGCGACGTCCAGCACGGCCAGATCGACGTCCCCGGCGCGCGCCCGCTCCACCGCCTCCGCCCCGTCCCCGGCCTCCTCGACGACCGTCAGATCCGCCTCGCCGTCGAGAATCAGGCGCACTCCCCGGCGCACCAGAGTGTGATCATCTGCCAGCAGCACACGAATGGGTGCCGTCGGACGGCCGACGGACGAGACGGTCATTTCCGCCCCCTTCGCTTGCCGACCCGGCCCCTGCGCGTCTCTGCCCCGCCACCCTGCTCTTCCGTCCGGCCGAACACGTCCCCGGCCTCCCTCTTTCCCTCGTCGGCAGCCACCGGCACACCCCCGTCCCCGTATCCGGCACGCAACTCCTCCCCGGGCCCCACCGGCAGGACGACCGGAATGCGCAGCCGGACCTCGGCGCCGCCGCCGGGGGCGTCGGTGAGGGTGAGGCGGGCGCCGACGAGGAGGGCGCGTTCACGCATCCCGGGGATGCCGGCGCCCTCGGGTGCGCCCCGGAAACCCTTGCCGTTGTCGCGGACGACGAGTTCGGCACCGCCCGGGACGGCCCGCAGGCTCAGGTCCGCGCGGTCGGCGGTGCTGTGCCGCGCGGTGTTGGTGAGGGCTTCCTGGGCAACGCGGTAGATCACTAGCTCGGACTCCTCGGGGAGCGGGGGCAGGCCGGCGGCGAGGTCGCGGCGGACGGTCAGGCCATGGGTGGTGAACTCGGCGGCGAGCGAGCGCAACGCGCTGACGAGCCCGAGTTCGTCGAGCACACCGGGCCGCAGCCGGCGCGCGATACGGCGGATCTCGTCGAGCCCGGACCGGGTCGCCTCCTGCGCCTGCCCGATCTCCTCGCGCAGTTCGTCCGGCCCCCGGTCGGCGACCCGCTTGAGCTGGAGGAGCACTGCGGTCAGGGTCTGCCCGACCTCGTCGTGCAGCTCGCGGGCGATCCGGCTGCGCTCCCCCTCCTGCGCGGACAGGGCCCGCCCGGCGCTGGCGGCCCGCTCGGCCTCCAGCCGGTCGAGCATCGCGTTGTACGTCATGATCAGCTCGGCGGTCTCGACGGGCCCCGCGACGACGGCACGCCCGCCCGGCCGCAACAGGTCGGCGGAGGCCATGGCCCGCCCCAGCCGGCTGAGCGGCGCGAGGCCGATCCGCAGGACGACGGCGTTGGCGACGAGCAGCACGCCGAGCCCTGCGGCCACGACGAGCGCCTCGGCGGGCAGCACCGGCGTCGAGACGGTGACGGGCCCCAGGAGCAGGGCGGCGGCGACGATCAGACCGACCGCGTTGAGACAGAACATCCGCCAGAACAACGACACTCCCCCACCTCCTCCTCTCGCGCTCCTCGGCCCTCGCGAGGCTCCGCGAGACCCGGAAGCTCCGGAGGTCCCGGAGGCCCCGCAGGCTCCAGATGCCCCGCCCCGCGCCCACGGCGCACCCGCAACCAGCCTCGCCGCCCGCCTCCGGGCCGGTCCATCCGTCATGACACCCATATCGTCACGGTACGGCCGGATGGCAGCATGGTCGGTTCCGGGCAGGTGTCCGGATCACAGCGGCAAGGCTTCCGCACCGCGCGGGCAGCTTGGCCCGACATCAGCATCAAGGGGAAGAGAAACGTGTCTGCTCCACGCCTCCGGTCGACGCCGTTGCCGGGAATCGGGGTCCAGTACGACCTCGTGACGCGCGACCACCGCCACCTCTCGGTCGTGGCGCACCGCGACGGCACGCGCACGGTGAACGTGTACCGGTCCGACGACCCCGACTCCTGCGCCCAGTCCCTGCGGCTGACCACCGCCGAGGCGGGTTCGCTGATCGACGCGCTCATGCCGTCCCACCACAGCCCGAGCCTCCTGTACACGACGGACCTGGGGCTCGTCGCCGAGCGCGTCGAGGTGGCGGCGACCTCCCGGTGGAACGGGCGGCTGCTGGGCGACACCCGGATGCGCACCGAGACGGGGGCCTCGATCGTCGCGGTGCTGCGGCGCGCGGAGGCGATCCCGTCGCCCGCGCCGGACTTCCGGCTGGCCGGCGGTGACACGGTGATCGTGATCGGCACCCGGGAGGGCGTCGACGCGGCGGCCGCGATACTCGGTCAGGAGTGAACGGGTGCATTCCGCGGTCCTGCTCATCGAGTTCGGTTCCATCATTCTCGGCCTCGGACTGCTCGGGCGGGTCGCCGCCCGGTTCCAGTTCTCGCCGATCCCGCTGTACCTGCTGGCCGGTCTCGCCTTCGGTGAGGGCGGGCTGCTGCCGCTCGGCGCGAGTGAGGAGTTCGTCGCGACGGGCGCCGAGATCGGTGTCATCCTCCTGCTGCTGATGCTCGGCCTGGAGTACACGGCCAGCGATCTGGTCTCCAACCTGAAGTCGCACTACCCCGCCGGGGTCGTCGACTTCTGTCTCAACGCGCTGCCGGGTGCCGCCGCCGCGCTGCTGCTCGGCTGGGGGCCGGTCGCGGCCGTCGTCCTCGCGGGGGTCACCTGGATCTCGTCGTCCGGGGTGATCGCGAAGGTGCTGGGCGACCTGGGGCGGGTCGGGAACCGGGAGACGCCGGTGATCCTCAGCATTCTGGTGCTGGAGGACCTGGCGATGGCGGTGTACCTGCCGATCGTCACCGCGCTGGTGGCGGGCGCCGGGCTGCTGTCGGGGTCGCTGACGCTGGCCGTCGCGCTGGGTGTCGCGGGTCTCGTGCTGTTCGTCGCGCTGCGGTACGGGCGGCTCATCTCGCGGTTCGTCTCCAGCGACGACCCGGAGAAGCTGCTTCTCGTCGTGCTGGGGCTGACGATCCTGGTGGCCGGTGTGGCACAGGAGTTGCAGGTGTCGGCGGCGGTCGGCGCGTTCCTCGTGGGCATCGCGCTCTCGGGTGAGGTCGCGGAGGGCGCGCACACGCTGCTGAGCCCGCTGCGGGACCTGTTCGCGGCCGTCTTCTTCGTCTTCTTCGGGCTGCACACCGACCCGGCGAGCATCCCGCCCGTGCTGCTGCCCGCCCTCGCGCTGGCGGTCGTGACGGCGTGCACGAAGATCGCCACCGGTTACTGGGCCGCCCGGCGTGCCGGGATCTCCGTCCGTGGCCGCTGGCGCACCGGCGGCACGCTGGTCGCGCGCGGCGAGTTCTCGATCGTCATCGCGGGCCTCGCGGTCACGGCCGGCATCGAGCCGTCCCTCGGCCCCCTGGCCACCGCGTACGTCCTTCTGCTGGTGATCATCGGTCCGCTGACCGCCCGTTACACCGAGCCTCTCGCCACGCGCTGGGCGCTGCGCCGGGAGTCCGCCAAGGCGGCGCAGGAGCCGCCGCCCCTCGTGGAGAAGCAGGAGCAGGCCCCGGTGGGCGACTGAGGTCCCCGCTCGCTCGTACGGCCCCCGCAGTGGCGCGTGACCCGCGTCGCCCCGGGGGCCGTTCCGCGTTCCGGGCCGGCATCCAAGTCGCCTTCCCTGGAGCCGAGTTGATCCCCAGGCGGACAACTCCCCGCACACCGTCAGCAAGCCTCCGAGAACCCTTCCGGCATGACGCAGGTCACATCCCGATGTGATCAAACCGTGGAACCTCCGTGTGGTTGTCGTGGCATGCTCGTGGCTCGTTACCGGCGAGTAGGCACTCGCGCCCCGCCGGTCGTTCTCCCTCACCCCCATCACCCCCAGGACTGACGTTGCGCCGACGCACGAAGCCCTATCGCGCCTTCATGCCCGCTTTAGCCGCGAGCGCCCTGCTCCTCGCGGCCGGCTGTTCCTCCGCCCCGCAGAACGACCGCTCCGCCCCGGCCGGCGATCAGATCGCCGCGAACATCTCGACGGCCGCTCCGGACGACGCCCCGCTGGCCGTCGCCGCCGCGCCCGACGACGCCCCGACCGCCACCGCCCGCCCCGGCGGCGGGCCCGAGGGGCGGGTGAAGACCGGCAAGCTGAGCGTGGCCTCCTACGACAGCCGGACCGGACGGGCCGTCATCTCCTCCAACGCGGGCAAGCGGAACGAAAGTTCCCCATCGCCCACAAATTCTCCAAGTTCCTCGCAATCCCCTTCAAGCCCCATGGAATCCACCGGGACCACGGGCTCCCCGCAGCCCTCGGCCGACGCGGAGTCCCCCACCGGATCGGCCTCGGCCTCCCCTTCGACGACCGACGCCCCGCCCGCCGACGTCGCCCCCGAGCCGGCCACCGCCGTGGGCGACGTCATCGCCAGCGCCCCCGCCCCCGGCGCCCCGAACGGTCTGCTCGCCAAGGTGACGAAGGTCCTCGGCGAGACGGACGAGGGCACGGAGGTGGAGACCGAACCGGCGCAGCTCAACGCGCTGCTGGCCGACGAGACGGCGAAAGGGAGCGTGCCCGTCGACCCGTCCGCGTTCGAGATCGACAAGCTGCTGCCGGACGTCGACATCTCCTGGTCGAAGACCGGGGACGTGCATGTCGGCCCGAAGGGGGCGACCGTCCCGCTCGGCAGCCTGCGGCTCGACGTCAGCGCCGCGCTGCCGACGGTCGGCAACGGCTCCGCGTCGGCCTCCGCGTCCGTCTCGGGCTTCGTCCAGGTCGCCCCGCAGGTCGACTTCACGTACGGCGGTGAGGGTGCCGCGACCTCCCCGCTCTCGGCTTACCTCGGGGTCTCCGGCGACTGGTCCTCGGCCTGGGCCCTGAAGGGCCGCGCCGCCGCCTCCGCGACCGCGCAGCGCATCCCCTTCGCCAAACTGCACGCCGACCCGGTGCTCCAGGTCGGCCCGGTCCCGGTCGTCGTCAACCTGGACCTGACCTGCTACGTCCAGATCACCGGCGACGGCAAGGTCACGGTCGACGTCGAGCAGAGCGTCGAGGGCGACTTCAAGGCGGGCGGGACCTTCGGGCTCACCCAGGGGTGGACGCCGGTCAACTCGTCGACCGTGAAGAGCACTCCGGTGCGTACGTCCGTCACCACCGCGGGCTCCGTCAAGGCGGCCCTGGGCGCGGAGGCCGGCGTCGGGCTCTACGGCACCGTCGGCGTCGTCGCCGACCTCGCGCCGTACGTCCGCGGCGAGGGCCAGGGCTCGGTGACCGGCACGGACGGCGACTTCGAGACGAAGGGCACCTGGGCGCTGTACGGCGGCATCGACCTGACCGGCACCCTGCGGCTCCAGCTGTCCGTCTTCGGCACGCCGATCTTCAAGCGGGACATTCCGCTCGGCGCGCTGCACCGGGAGTGGAAGCTGGCGGGCTCACCGGCGTGAGGAAGGGGTGGGCCGCCGCTCCGGCGGAGGCCCACCCACCGCCGTACGCGATTCCCCCTACGAGGCGGACCCCCATCCCTGCCTGCGCAGCACTCCCGCCACGTCCGGCGCCTCGTAGTGCTCCCCCTTGAGCACCTTCCCGTCGGCCCTGCGGGCGATCTGCCCGTCGGGGCCGATCTTCGTCATGTTGGAGCGGTGGATCTCGGAGAGGACGGCGTCGAGGTCGATGCCGTGCACGAGCGCCGTGCCGTAGGCGACGTACACGACGTCCGCCAGTTCGTGCGCCAGCCGGTCCAGCGGGCCGGTGACAGCCACCTCGGCGACTTCCGCGGCCTCCTCCGCGAGCAGTTCCCCGCGGTGGGCGGCCAGCGCGGGGGCCACCTCGGAGGGCGTGCTGCGGGCGTCGAGCCCGAAGGCTCGGTGGAACTCACGGACCAGATCAGCGGGCGACGAACTCATGCACCGACTCTATCGGCGCCCACTGACAACCCCTCCGCGCCCGCCCGCCCTGGTCACCGCCCGCCCCGCCTGGCAGGATCGCGCCATGCCCAAGCTGTCCGCCCGTATCGGCAAGCGCCACGCGCTCGAAGGAGCCGCCGCCGGCGTCGTCGTGCTCGGGCTGCTGCTGTGGTGGCTGCTGCCCCTGGGGGACAACCCGCCGTCCGGGTCGGTCGGGTTCACCACCGGGAACCAGGTCGGCGTCTACTACCAGTACGCGGACCTGCTCAAGAGCAAGCTGTCCGAGGACATGCCCGACCTGAAGGTGCGGCTGCTCCAGAGCAACGGCTCGCAGGAGAACGTGGCACGCGTCGCCGAGGACAAGGCCCAGTTCGCGATCGCCGCCGCCGACGCCGTCGCGCAGTACAGGAACCGGCACGGGGCCGGTTCGGACAAGCTGCGCGCGGTGGCGCGGCTGTACGACGACTACCTCCAGCTGATCGTGCCCTACGACTCGGACGTGAAAAAGGTCGCCGACCTGAAGGGCAAGCGGGTCGGTACAGGGCTCCCCAACTCCGGTGTACGGCTCATGGCCGACCGGGTCCTGGAGGCCGCCGGTGTCACCCCGAAGGGCGTCACGGCCATGGACGAGGGCATCGACACCGGTCCCCGGGATCTCCGGAGCGGCAGGATCGACGCGTTCTTCTGGTCCGGCGGAGTGCCGACCCAGGGGCTCAAGATGCTGGACACCGCCCCTTCCAAGTTCCGCTTCGTGTCCATACCCGCGGATCTCGTCGCCAAGATGCACAAGGACAACGACAGTACGACCGGCTACTACCGGGCCACCAACATGCCCGCAGACGCCTACCCGGAACTCCAGCACGGCCATGACGTGCCGACGGTGGCCATCGCCAACCTCCTGATCACCCGCGCGGACACGGACGACCGTCTCGCCGAGTGGTTCACCAGAACCGTCATCAAGAGCCGCGACTCGATCGGCCACAACGTCCACTCCGCGCAACTCGTGGACCTGCGGACGGCCATCTACACCGACCCGCTCCCCCTGCACGACGGCGCCCGCCGCTACTACCGCTCGGTGAAACCGTGACCGGGTGAAGAAGGTGGACGGGCGAAAAAGGTAGACGGGTAAAGAAGTACGACAAGCAGGCAAGCCTTCAGGACGCCGACGTCCTCGGAACCCGCACCGTCACCGCCAGCCCGTGCGGCTCGTGCGACCCGTACGAGATCGACGCCCCGCCCGCCGCCAGCAGCGCGCGGGAGATCGACAGCCCGAGCCCGGACCCCTTGATGTTCTGGTGCCGCCCGCTGCGCCAGAAACGGTCGCCCACGCGCGCGAGTTCCTCGTCCGTCAGTCCGGGCCCGTTGTCGGTGACGACGACGGTCGCGGTGGTGCCCTCGACCGCGACGGACACCTCGACCCGCTCCCCCGGGGGCGTGAACTTGACCGCGTTGTCGATGACGGCGTCCAGCGCGCTCGACAGGGCGATCGGGTCGGCCCACGCGGTGGTCGCCGGACACTCCCCGCTCAGCACCACCCCCTTGGCCTCCGCGGTGGGCGCCCACGCGGCGACGCGTTCGGCGGCGATCAGGCCGACGTCGGTGATCCTCAGGTCGGCCTCGGAGTGCTCGGCGAGGGCGAGGTCGAGCAGGTCGTCCAGGACTTCGGCGAGGCGCTTGCCCTCGTTCTGGACCGAGGCGATCTCCTCGTTGCCCTCGGGGAGTTCGTAGGCCAGCAGCTCGATCCGCAGGAGCAGCGCGGCGAGCGGGTTGCGCAGTTGGTGCGAGGCGTCGGCGACGAAAGCCCTCTGCTGCTCCAGGACGTCCTCGACGGTGTCCGCCATCTCGTTGAACGACCGGGCCAGTCTGCGGAGCTCAGGAGGGCCTCCAGAGGCCGCCACGCGGGACTTCAGCCGACCGCTGGCGATCGCGTGGGTGGTGCTGTCGAGAATCCCGACCGGCTTGAGCACCCAGCCCGTCAGCCGCAGGGCGGCCCCGATCGCCAGCAGCAGCGCGGCGACCTCGCCCGCCCCGATGACGAGCCAGCCGTGCAGGATCCGCGACCGCAGCTCCCCGGTGGGCGAGTCGGTGACGACGACCGCGACGACGTCACCGTCCCGGATCACGGGCGACGCCACGACCAGGCGGTTGCGGTCCCAGGGCCACACCTGCGCGGGGTCGTGGCTGCGCCGGCCGGACAGCGCCTCGTCGAACGCGTCGCGCACCTCGGCGCCCTTGGGCCCCAGCTTCCAGTCGTGCGGGGCCACGGCCATGGAGCCGCTCCCCCGGAGGAAGACGCCCGCATAGATGCCGTAGACCTCGTAGTAGCTGTCGAGCTCCCGCTCCAGCGTCTCCGCCCGCTCACCGGCGACGGTGTCGGCGTCGTCCGTCACGGTGACGAACTGCGCCAGCGCGGCGAACCGCGCGGTGTCGTCGATCCGGTCGACGACGACCTTCTGTTGCTGCGCCCCCGCCAGGCTGACGGCGAGCGGGACGCCGAAGGCGAGCAGGACGGCCGCCATCAGGACGATGAGCAGCGGCAGCAGCCGAGTACGCACCCGCGGCCCGCTAGGCGGCCGGCGCGACGAGCCGGTAGCCCACGCCGCGTACGGTCTCGATGAGGGCGGGCATGCCCAGCTTGGCCCGCAGCGACGCGACGTGGACCTCCAGGGTGCGCCCGGTTCCCTCCCAGCTCGTGCGCCACACCTCGCTGATGATCTGCTCCCGGCGGAACACCACACCGGGCCGCTGGGCCAGAAGGGCGAGCAGGTCGAACTCCTTTCGGGTGAGCTGGACGACGGCGCCGCCCACGGTGACCCGGCGGGTCGGCAGCTCGATGTGGACGGGGCCCAGGACCAGGGCGCTGTCGGCGGCCGGGACGCCGTCGTCCTGGACGGTGCGGCGGCTGACGGCGTGGATGCGGGCGAGCAGTTCACCGGTGTCGTACGGCTTCACGACGTAGTCGTCCGCCCCCAGGTTGAGGCCGTGGATGCGGGAGCGTACGTCGGAACGGGCGGTGACCATGATGACCGGGGTGGCGGTGCGCTTGCGGATCTTGCCGCACACCTCGTAGCCGTCCTGGTCGGGCAGCCCCAGGTCGAGCAGGACGACGCCGAACCCCGGGCCCTCGGGGACGAGCGCCTGGAGGGCCTCCTCGCCGCTGCGCGCGTGGGTGACGTCGAAACCGTGCCGCCTGAGGACCGCGGACAGGGCCGCGGCGACGTGATTGTCGTCCTCGACGAGCAGCAGTCTCATTTCGGCCTCCCCCAGTTCGTTCGGTCGCGCGCGTGCACCACCGAAGTCACGCTGATGGACGACGACGCCGTCAAGCGGGTTCCGGTTGCACACCCCTTCCGTTATGGGCCCGATACGCGTCCGGCCACCCGGGCTACGCCAGGTGTCCGATTGCTATCGGATCGTGATGCTCAGATTCCCCTCAGATGTAATGACGCTGGTCGTGACTGGTTACTACTGTCCTCGAAACCCGAGGAGGACGGAGCCAGACAGCGATGACCGAAGTATCGGTGGCCAAGCAGGACGCGGCCGGGGCCGACGAGCTGGTCGTCCTGAAGAGCGTGAACAAGCACTTCGGTGCGCTGCACGTGCTCCAGGACATCGATCTGACCATCGCGCGCGGCGAGGTCGTCGTGGTCATCGGACCCTCAGGGTCCGGGAAGTCCACCCTGTGCCGCACGATCAACCGCCTGGAGACGATCGACGAGGGCACGATCACGATCGACGGCAAGGCGCTGCCCCAGGAGGGCAAGGAGCTGGCGAGGCTGCGCGCCGACGTCGGCATGGTCTTCCAGTCGTTCAACCTGTTCGCGCACAAGACCGTGCTCGAAAACGTGACGCTGGGACAGGTGAAGGTCCGCAAGGCCGACAAGAAGGCGGCCGAGGAGAAGGCCAGGACGCTCCTGGACCGCGTCGGCGTGGGCGCCCAGGCGGACAAGTACCCCGCGCAGCTCTCGGGCGGCCAGCAGCAGCGTGTGGCCATCGCCCGCGCGCTCGCGATGGACCCGAAGGTGATGCTCTTCGACGAGCCCACCTCCGCGCTGGACCCCGAGATGATCAACGAGGTGCTGGAGGTCATGCAGCAGCTCGCCCGGGACGGCATGACGATGATCGTCGTCACCCACGAGATGGGCTTCGCCCGTTCGGCCGCCAACCGCGTGGTGTTCATGGCGGACGGCCGCATCGTCGAGCAGGCCACGCCCGACCAGTTCTTCAGCAACCCGCGCAGCGATCGTGCGAAGGACTTCCTGTCCAAGATCCTGCACCACTGACGGCCTCACCCGCACCGCCGGCCCAGCACCTCTCCGTACTCCAAAAGGACGCACCATGAAGCTTCGCAAGGTCACCGCCGCCTCGGCCGCCGTTCTCGCCCTCGCCCTCACCGCGACCGCCTGCGGCAGCTCGGACGACGGCGGCAGCGGCTCGTCCGGCAAGAAGATCAAGATCGGCATCAAGTTCGACCAGCCCGGCATCGGCCAGAAGACGCCGCAGGGCTACACCGGCTTCGACGTCGACGTCGCCACCTACGTGGCGAAGAAGCTCGGGTACGACGCCAAGCAGATCCAGTGGACCGAGTCGAAGAGCGCGGACCGCGAGACCATGCTCCAGCGCGGTGACGTCGAGTTCATCGCCGCCTCCTACTCGATCACGCCGAAGCGCCAGGCGAAGGTCGACTTCGCGGGCCCCTACCTGCTGGCCCACCAGGACGTCCTGGTCCGCGCGGACGACAACTCCATCAAGTCGGCGGCCGACCTCAACAGCAAGAAGCTGTGTTCGGTGACCGGCTCGACCTCGGCGCAGAACATCAAGGACAAGCTGGCGCCCAAGGCCAACCTCCAGAACTACCCGACGTACTCGGCCTGCCTCAACGGCCTCCAGGGCGGCGCCATCGACGCGCTGACCACGGACGACTCGATCCTGGCCGGCTACGCCTCGCAGCCCCAGTTCAAGGGCAAGTTCAAGCTCGCGGGCCTGAAGATGACCAACGAAAACTACGGCATCGGGATCAAGAAGGGCAGCGCCCTCAAGGACAAGATCAACAAGGCCCTTGAGGAGATGGTCGCCGACGGTTCCTGGAAGCAGGCCGTGGACAAGAACCTCGGTCCGGCCGGCTACAAGAACGAGCCCGCCCCGAAGATCGGTGACATCAAGAGCTGACCAGCGCCTGAACGGTGCGCCACCCGGGAGGGCGGCGCACCGGGGCCCGACCACTTCTGGAAGCGCGGGAGATCGTGTTCGACTTTCTTGAGGGTTACGACCTGTTGGGGGCCTTCTGGACGACCGTGCAGCTCACGCTGCTCGCGGCCGCCGGTTCCCTGGTCTGGGGAACGGTACTGGCCGCCATGAGGGTCGGCCCGGTACCCGTGATGCGCGGTTTCGCCACCGGCTACGTCAACACCGTCCGCAACATCCCGCTGACGGTGATCATCCTGTTCTCCTCGCTGGGGCTGAGCCAGACGCTCGGCGTCAACCTGGGTGCGAGCGACTTCAGCGTCATCAACTTCCGGCTCTCCGTCCTCTCCCTGACCGTCTACACGGCCGCGTTCGTGTGCGAGGCGCTGCGGGCCGGCATCAACACCGTCCCGGTCGGCCAGGCGGAGGCCGCGCGGGCGATCGGACTGAGCTTCTCGCAGGTGCTGCGGCTCGTCGTGCTGCCGCAGGCGTTCCGCGCGGTCGTCGCGCCGCTGGCGAACGTCCTGATCGCGCTGACGAAGAACACCACGGTGGCCGCCGCGATCGGCGTCGCCGAGGCGGCGACCCTGATGAAGGAGATGATCGAGAACGAGGCCCAGCTCCTCCTGATCGCCGCCGTCTTCGCGTTCGGTTTCGTGTGCCTGACCCTGCCGACCGGGCTGATCCTCGGCTGGGTGGGCAAGAAGGTTGCGGTGAAGCGATGAGTTCCGTTCTCTTCGACGCGCAGGGACCGCGCGCCAAGCGGCGCAACACCCTGATCACCGGGGTCTTCCTGGTCGTGTGCGCCGGCCTCCTGTGGTGGGTGTACAGCAGCCTCTCCGACAAGGGCCAGTTGGACTGGGAGAAGTGGAAGCCGTTCACCGGCACCGAGGCGTGGACGACGTACATCCTGCCGGGCCTGAAGAACACGCTGATCGCCGCCGCGCTGGCCATGGTGATAGCGCTGCCTCTGGGTGCGGTCCTCGGTATCGCCCGGATGTCGGACCACGCGTGGGTGCGCGTGCCGGCGGGTGTGATCGTGGAGTTCTTCCGCGCCATCCCCGTACTGATTCTGATGATCTTCGGAGTGGCCCTGTACTCCGAGTACTCCAACGTCTCCACGGACGACCGGCCGTTGTACGCCGTCGTCACGGGTCTGGTGCTGTACAACGCGTCGGTGCTCGCGGAGATCGTGCGGGCGGGCATCCTCGCCCTCCCCAAGGGGCAGACCGAGGCCGCGCACGCGATCGGTCTGCGCAAGACCCAGACCATGACGTCGGTGCTGCTGCCGCAGGCGGTCACCACGATGCTGCCGGCCATCGTCAGCCAGCTGGTCGTCGTCGTGAAGGACACCGCTCTCGGCGGCGCCGTCCTGACCTTCCCGGACCTGATGGCCGCGGCCAACACGATGAGCGGCTACTACGGGGCGAACACCATCGCCAGCTTCACTGTCGTCGCCGTCCTGTTCATCGCGGTCAACTTCAGCCTCACGTCCTTCGCCAGCTGGCTGGAGGGCCGGCTCCGGCGCGGGAAGAAGTCCACCGGAGCGGTCCTGTCCGCGACGGACGCGTCGATCGGCGGAAATATGGGATCAGGCGCGGGCGGCGCCGGGATGTAAGCCCTGCCGCAGTCAGGTATTGCCTCCGAAGGGACGGCAGGATGCGCTCCTGCCGTCCCTTCCGACGTGCGCGTCGTCACTCAGCGGAGCGCCCGGGGGACCTCACGGAAAGCAGGCAGCCGAGCGGACGAGCGCCTGTTCGCCCGAAGCTCACACGCCCCCCTTGTGTTCTCCGGCCGCACCGCCGAGGTTGTCGCTTGACGCAAGCACCGGCAATGGGTTGCATACGTTCTGTGATCGTGCACCCTGCTCCCACCTCGCATTCACTTACGTCCCTGAGGGAACCGTCGCAGGCAGGGGGCGGACGTCTGTGGACCCGGTGATCATCGTCGGAGCGGGCCCTGTGGGGCTCACGCTCGCCCTGGCGCTGGCGCGTCAGGAGGTGCCGTCGGTCGTGCTGGACGAGGGCCCGGGGAAGGACGAACCGCGGCTCGCGCGGACGGTCGTCCTGCGGGAGGACACCGCCGCTCTGGCGGAGCGGCTCACCGGTGCCCCGCTGGACGGACTGCGCTGGACGGGCTGGCGGTCGCTGCGGCGCAAGCAGACGATGCGTGAGGTCACGTTCGACGACGCCGAACCGGCGCCCCTGCACCTCGCGCAGCACGTCCTCACGCGCGCGCTCCGTACCGCTGTCGCGCGCGAGCGCCTGGTGAAGCTCTCCCCGGACAGCCGGCTGGACGCGATCGAGCAGGAGGCGTCCGGCGTCACCGCGCACACGCGCGGGCCGAAGGGCACATGGTGGCGCGGGAGTTATCTCGTCGGCTGCGACGGCCCCCGCTCCACGGTCCGCAAACTCCAGGACATCCGCTTCCCGGGGCGCACCTCGGTCGAGCGACACGCCGTGGCGGCGCTGCGGGCGGAACTTCCGTGGGCGGGTCAGGCGTTGCTCCATCGGATGCCGCCGTGGCGGACGTCCGGACCGTCGGCCGGGGAGGTCACCGCCCGCCCCCTCCCGGACGGCGTCTGGCGCCTGGACTGGCTGCTCCCGCCCGGCAAGGACCTGGTGACGCCCGAGCTGCTGGTGGCGCGCGTGCGCGAGACCCTCACCGGCTGGAACGGCGGGGCGACTCCCCCGTACGAGCTGCTCGACACCGGCGTCCACACCGTCCACCACCGGCTGGCCCGCCGCTGGCGCGTGGGCCGGGTCTTCCTCGCGGGGGACGCGGCGCACCTGCTGGGCGCGTTCGGCACACAGGGGCTCGACGAGGGCCTGCGGGACGCCGACAACCTCGCCTGGAAGCTGGCGGCGGCCTGGCACAACGGCCCGCGTGAGGCGCTCCTCGACAGCTACCAGGCGGAGCGCCGCGCGGCCGTCTCCGC
>NZ_JBTYMC010000132.1:0-17690 GCF_054880855.1 Streptomyces sp. S6
CCTCCAGCGGAGGCCGCCCCCAGGCCCCCGGCCTGCGGCCCGCCCGCGCCAGCGCCGCCGACATCGCGTGCTCCGGCTGGAGGGAGGGGTGCAGATAGCCGCCGTTGAACTCGATGACACCGGGCGGGGGGACGGCCAGCGAGACGGTGACACCGGTCGCGTCGACAGATCGGGGAACAAGCCCCTCGGCACCGTCCGCACTCAGCGCGACCTCCTGCCACGAGGTGTCCGCGGGGGTCGCCGGCGCCGTCCGCCGCTCCCCCGCACGGAACGCCCCCGCGCCCGGCCGGGTCACCACAAGCCCCTCGGCGACAAGTTGCCCGATGGCCCGGGAGACGGTGACAGGACTGACCTTGAACCGGTCCACCAGAGCCCGACTGGACGGCAGCTTTCCACCAGGAGAGTAGCGGTCGAGTTCACTTCGCAGCTTGGCGGCGAGGTCGGTGACGCTGCTACGCTCGTACATGAAGACAGAGAATAGCGCTATCGTGCGGACCCGGATAGCGGTGCCCGGCGCCCCCGCCCCCCGCCCCGGCTTCGGCACCCTCCAAGCCGCCCTCGGCGTCATCGCGTTCTCCCTCACCTTCCCCGCCACCGCCTGGGGCCTGGAGAGCTTCGGGCCCTGGTCGCTCGTCGCTGTGCGGTCCGTGCTCGCGGCGGTCGTCGCGGGCGGGTGTCTGCTGGCGCTGCGGGTGCCGGTGCCGGAGCGGCGGCACTGGGCCGGGATCGGGGTCGTCGCGCTGGGCGTGGTGATCGGGTACCCGCTGCTGACGACCCTCGCGCTCCAGACGTCGTCCACCGCGCACGCGGCCGTCGTCGTGGGCCTGTTGCCGCTGACGACGGCCCTGTTCTCGGCGTTGCGGACGGGGGTGCGGCCCTCGCGGACGTTCTGGGTGGCGGCCGGGGCGGGGGCGGTCGCGGTGGCCGGGTTCACGGTGGCGCAGAGCGGTGGGGAGCTGACCGGGGCGGACGCGTATCTGTTCGGGGCGCTGGTGGTGTGCGCCGCCGGGTACACCGAGGGCGGGCGGCTCGCGCGGGCCATGCCGGGGTGGCAGGTGATCGGGTGGGCGCTGGTGCTGTGCCTGCCGCTCACGGTGGCCGTCGGGGCGGTGGCGCTGGCGCACGAGGGCATCGAGCCGAACGCGCGGGGCATCGCCGGAGTGCTGTGGGTCGCCGCCGGGTCCCAGTTCCTGGGGCTGGTCGTCTGGTACCGGGGCATGGCCGCGATCGGCATCCCCAAGGCCAGCCAGCTCCAACTCGCCCAGCCGCTGCTCACCCTCGTCTGGTCGGTCCTCCTCCTCGGCGAACCCCTCACCCTCGCGGCCCCGCTCACCGCCGTCGCGGTCCTGGTCTGCATCGCGGTCACCCAACGCGCGCGAAGCT
The DNA here is from genome assembly GCF_054880855.1 of Streptomyces sp. S6. Lineage (NCBI taxonomy): Bacteria > Bacillati > Actinomycetota > Actinomycetes > Kitasatosporales > Streptomycetaceae > Streptomyces > Streptomyces sp. S6. The sequence goes on from NZ_JBTYMC010000132.1 coordinate 1,384, forward strand.
GACGGCTCACCCCACGGCTGCACCTACTTCACGTTCGCGTTCCTCTTGGTGTAGTGGTCCGCGACCACCTTCGCGAACGCCCCGATCGGATCCCCCTTCACCTCCCGCGCCGCGAAGAACACGTGCCCCTTCACCTCGGGGTACCTGTCGGCCAGCGTGAGGTGCTTGGAGAGTTCGGCGGGGTCCTGCCAGGCGGCGGGCTGTGCCGGGTCGCCCGCCTTGTAGAGGGCCTCGCCGATGTGGAGGCGGGTGCGGCTGCCCTTGGCGACGGCCGCCCACCAGGGGATCAGCTTCGCGTAGTCGGCGGCGGGGAAGCCGATGTTCCAGTACACCTGCGGGACGACGTAGTCGAGCCACCCTTCCCGCACCCACTTCCGGGTGTCCGCGAAGTTGTCGTCGTAGGACTGCGCGGAACGCGTGTCGGAGCCGAGCGGGTCGTTCGACTTGTTGCGCCACACCCCGAAGGGGCTGATGCCGAAGGCGGTGCCGGGGCGGGTCTTCTTGATCCGGACGGCCATGTCGTGGACGAAGCCGTCGACGTTGTGCCGGCGCCAGGCGGCCCGGTCGGGGAAGCCGGCGCCGTGCTTCGCGTACGCCGCGTCGTCGTCGAAGGTCTGTCCGGCGACCGGGTAGGGGTAGAAGTAGTCGTCGAAGTGGACGGCGTCGAGCGGGTAGCGGCGCACGGCGTCGAGGATGGCCGTCCGCACGAACGTCCGCACCTCCGGCAGCCCGGGGTTGTAGTACATGCGTCCGCCGTAGGTGACGACCCAGTCGGGGTGGACACGCGCCGGGTGGTTTGCGACGAGCTTCTTCGGGTCCGCGTGGTTGGCGATCCTGAACGGGTTGAACCAGGCGTGCAGTTGAAGCCCCCGCGCCCGCGCCTCCCGCACGGCCGTCCCCAGCGGGTCCCACCCCGGATCCTTGCCCTGCGTCCCGGTGAGGACGGCGGACCAGGGCTCGTAGGGGGACGGCCACAGCGCGTCGGCGGTGGGCCGCACCTGGAGGATCACCGTGTTGAGCTTGGAGCGGACCGCGAGGTCGAGCCAGGAGATCAGCTCGGCGCGCTGCTGCTTCGCGGTGAGCCCGGCCTTGGAGGGGAAGTCCCGGTTGGCGACGGTCGCGAGCCACATGCCCCGCATCTCGCGCGCCCCCGCCTCCCCGTACGTCCCGGTGTCGACACGCGTCGCCGCCGAGGCCGTCGCCGTCGCCCCCGCGACCACCGAGAACGCCGCGAGCGTGAACGCCCGCCGGGTCAGTCGCCCCATAGCAGAACCCCTTTGAAACGCGGTGTGCGGATTGTCTCGGGGCTCAGCATGCCCGACCCCGGCGATCGATCATCGATACTTGCTAGTAACGTGCACGTTCGGAGCAGGATCAGCACAGCGAGAGGATTCACGTGACCGACATCGAACGCGTCGGAGTGGTCGGCTGCGGTCAGATGGGCGCCGGCATCGCCGAGGTCTGCGCCCGCGCCGGGCTCGACGTGAAGGTCGCGGAGACGACCGGTGAGGCCCTGGAGTTCGGCCGCACCCGGCTGCTCACCTCCCTGGCGAAGGGCGCCGAGCGCGGCAAGATCACCGAGGCGGAGCGGGACGCCGCGCAGGCCCGCCTCAGCTTCACCACCGACCTCGGCGAGTTCGCCGACCGGGACCTCGTCATCGAGGCGGTCGTCGAGAACGAGCAGGTGAAGACGGAGATCTTCCAGGTCCTGGACCAGGTCGTGACCCGCCCGGACGCGATCCTCGCCTCCAACACCTCCTCCATCCCGTTGGTCAAGCTCGCCGTCGCCACCTCCCGCCCGGACCACGTGATCGGCATCCACTTCTTCAACCCGGCCCCGGTCCAGAAGCTCGTCGAGCTGATCCCGGCGCTCACCACCTCCGAGGGCACCCTCTCCCGCGCCCAGCTCTTCGCCGAGAAGCTCCTCGGCAAGCACGCGATCCGCGCCCAGGACCGCTCAGGCTTCGTCGTCAACGCGCTGCTGATCCCCTACCTCCTCTCCGCGATCCGGATGTTCGAGACGGGCATCGCGAGCCGCGAGGACATCGACAACGGCATGGAGCTGGGCTGCGCCCACCCGATGGGCCCGCTGAAGCTGTCGGACCTGATCGGCCTGGACACGGTCGCGTCCGTCGCGCACTCGATGTACGAGGAGTACAAGGAGCCCCTGTACGCCGCTCCCCCGCTGCTCGCGCGCATGGTCGACGCGGGCCGGCTGGGCCGGAAGTCCGGGGCGGGCTTCTACACCTACGGCTGACCACGCACCGTCACCGGTATCGGGCCCGGCGCTCTTCGGAGCGCCGGGCCCGCGGCATTCACACACCGTGTGCGCGCCGGGCCCGCATATGCCCGCCGCGCACTCTCCCCACGCGCCCACCAGGCGAGTTCACTTTTCATGCGCATACAAGGGACGGCGTTCCACTACGGACCATCACGGATCATCGCGGAGAGGAGTGGAGAGGTGACCGGCGATCCGGCACATCCCACGAAGACCGAAGAACTCGCAGAGTTACGGCGCCGACTCGACGTGGCCTACGCCCGCGTCGAGGGAGGACTGGCGCTGCTCAACCATCGCACGGAGGAGACCGCCAAGGAGCTGGACCAGCTGAGCACGCGGATAGTCACCCTCGAACACCGTCGCTGGCCGCTTCCCTCACTCGCGGCGATCACCTCCGTCGGTGCGCTGGTGGCCACCTTGTGGGAGCGGATGGGACGTTGACCGTCCCGGCCGGCTGACTAGCCGAGCCTGAGGTGATGCAGCAGCATCAGGGCGGCGGCCATGTTGGCGGCCGGGACCTCACCCCGGGCGACCATGTCGGGGACGAGTTTGAGCGGGACCCACTCCCTGCGGTCCGACTCGAAGTCGTCGACAGGGTGTCCGACGTACTCCCCCTCGTCCGACCAGTAGATGTGATGCCGGGCGTCGGTGAGGCCGTTGGACGGCTCCACGGTCATCAGGTGGTGCAGGGGTCCCGGCCGCCAGCCGGTCTCCTCCTCCAGCTCACGCGCCGCCGCGTACGCGACGTCCTCGCCGTCCTCGACGACGCCTGCCGCGAGTTCCCACCCCCAGCTGTCCGTGATGAAGCGGTGCCGCCACAGGAGCAGCACCTCGTTCGCCTCGTTGACCACCGTCGCGACCGCGACCGGGCGCAGCCTGATGAGGAAGTGGTCCAGGTGCCGGCCGTCGGGCAGTTCCACGTCCGCGAGATTGACGCTGAACCACCGGTTCGAGTAGACGGCCTGTTCGTTTTTTTTCGTCCACTGCACGGTTCTGCCACCTTCCGTCGGGTAAGGGGCAATATCGCAGCAGGGGATGATTGCTTGGGGGGCGCACGGAAGGTCGGGGTGGCGCCACGCGGGGAGCATGCGCCCCCTTCGTGCGGCTTCCCCGCTTCGCGCCGAACACTCTCCTAGAGCGGGACTCTCAGCGAACCGTCGATCAGTTCCGCGGCCTCGGCCGTCCCGGCGCCGCCGCTGCGCGCGAGGTGTTCGCGGACCTCGCGGAGCCGGTCGCGCAGCCGCTGGGACTCCATGCCCCGCGCCTGCTCGGCCATCTCGACGGCCGTGACCACCGCTTTGTCCGCGTTGCCCTGCCGCAGCTCGATCGTGGACAGCATGGCCAGCCGGTGGACGCGGCCCCGGTCGTGGGCCGGGGTGTCGACGGCCGCGGCGGCGTGCTCGGCGGCGGCCGTGATGTCACCGAGGCTCAGCAGGGCCTCCGCGACCTGGACGTTGACCAGACCCGGCTGGACATAGCCCGTCTCGTCGGGTTCGTGACCCCGCCGGATCCGGTCGGCCGCCGTCTCCGCGCGCCGGATGCAGGAGACCGCGCTCGTGCCGTCACCGAGGTGCGCGTACGCCTTGGCCTGCATCGCGTACAGGTCCGAGGCGAGAGCGGGCGTGATGTGCCGGCCCGCCGTCCGCAGGGCCGCCTCCGCGAACGCCACCGCCTGCCGGAACTCCCGCATGAACAGGGCCTGGTTGACGAGCAGCACGATGACGTAGGCGCCAAGTCCCCGGTCCCCGCTCGCCTTCGCCAGCCGCAGCGCCTGGTGGAAGTAGCGCTGCGCGAGGCCGTGCGCGTCCGAGTCGTACGCGCAGATCCCGGCGATCGCCACCAACCCGCCGGTGGCGCGGTGCAGTTGGCGGCCCGTCGCGTCCGTGTAGCCGCCCCTCAGGAGGGGGGCCGCCTCCGCGTTCAGGAAGCCGACGATCCTGGAGCGCGTCGCGACGCCGCCCGCCTTGCGGTACATCTGCTCGTAGTGCGCGCGGGCCGCCCGCAGCATCTCGATGTCCCCCGGCGTCACGCGGTGCCGGCCGCCCCGGGAGACGTCCACGTCCTCCGGCGGGTTCTCCCACTCCCACACCGGCATCACCGCGGGGGTACCGGTGACCGCAGGAGCGCCCAGGATGTGGGGGCGCTGCTGTTCGTCCGAGCGCCACAGGGCGGTTGCTCGTTCCACGAAGCCGGAGAGGGTGCCGGAGTGGGGGGCGCTCGGCTCCCCCGGGACGCCGAGACCGATGTCGTCCAGCGTCACCGGGCGGTGCAGGCGGGTCGCCAGGACCTCGCAGATCAGGTCCGGGACCTGGCCTCTCGGGCGCTGGCCCTTCAACCAGCGGGCCACCGCGGTGTGTTCGTAACGCAGGGCCAGTCCGCGTTTGCGCCCCGCCAGGTTGACGTGTGCGGCCAGGCCCGCGTGGGAGATGCCGGCTTCGTCGAGGATGGCGTCGAGGAGGGTGTTGGGCTGCATGGGTGCCCCCGGTTGTGGCTCGGTGGGGACAGCGTAGTGGGGGTGGGTTCACACGGGGTGTGAAGGGAGCGCTCGCATTCGAGGGGTGCGCTCGGTGTTCGGGCGGAGGGGTGGGGCGGTTCACTGGTCTGCCTCCGGCCGGGACGCCGGCTCCCCCTTGAAGTGGCGTTCCCGGTCGGAGGGTTCGACTAAGGATGGGGGGCGAAGGGTGTGATGTCGGGTGCGGGTTCTATGTGGCTGGTCGCGCCCCGCGGCGGAGCCGCTGATAGATGCTGCCCCGCGCCCCTAAAGGCGTTGCCGTCACGCCTGTTGCACAGTGCTAGGAGTGCTGCGTCATCCGTCGGCCTTCCCGCCGCGTGTCTCAGCAGGTCCGACATGACCACCGCGACCAACTCCCCTGGTGAACCACCGTGTTCAGCCGCCGCCCGCTCCAGCATGTACGGCAGCGGGAAGAAGCGGCCCCTTCTGTCCCTCGCGTCCTCCGCGCCGTCCGTGAAAAGGACCATGGACTCACCGGCCAGGAGGAATCCGTGCTCCGTCGCCAGGTCGGCCGGCAACGGGAGCGCGCCCAACGGCGGCAGAGGATCGGCCCTCGACAAGGGAAGAACCCTGGACCCCGTGATCAAGTACGGCCACGGGTGCCCGCAGTTGAGGGCGAGGACACCTCCGTCCACCCCGATCTCCAGCAACAGGACCGTGACGAACTCCTCCTCCCGCTCCCCGAGATGCCGCGTGAACGTGCGCTCCAAGCGCCGCAGCACACCCCCGAGGTCGGGCTCGTCGTGGACGGCCTCGCGGAACCCCCCGAGCAGCGCGGCCACCGTGCCGAGCGCGGCGAGTCCGTGTCCCCGGACGTCGCCGATGACGACCCGCACCCCGAACTCCGTGCCGATGACGTCGTACAGGTCCCCGCCCACCGAGGCGCCCCGCTCGGCGGAGACCTGGACGGCGGCGACCCCGAGCCCCTCCACGCGAGGCGGCAGTGGCCGCAGCAGCACGCTCTGCGCGACCCCGGCGACCCACCGGGCCTGCCGCAACTCCCGGTGCAGGTGCAGCACGGCGCCGCCCCCGACGACCAGCACCATCGCCCCGCCCAGCAGCGGACACACCGCCTGATACGCACTCACCAACATCACGGGCGCGGCGACCCACCCCAACGACCGCCTGATGCCGAACATCCCTGACGGCCCCCCATCTAGGCCAGGAAAGAAAACAGACCGGCCCCGAGAGGCCGGTCTGCATTCTGTCGGCGGGACAGCCGGAGGGGGCTGTCGTGCCCGCACTTGTCACCCGGACGAGTGAAGGTCCTTTTCGGGCTCAGCCCCGCAGGACCGCCCCCGACCTCTCCCCGGCCAGCGCCACAGCCGCATCCCGCGCGGCCGAGGCCTCGTCGACCGTCAGCGTCCGGTCCAGGGCCCGGAACCGCAGCGCGTAGGCCAACGACTTCCGCCCCTCCCCCAACTGCTCGGCGTTCTCGTACACGTCGAACAGCCGGATGGACTCCAGCAGTTCACCCGCGCCCTCGCGCAACGCCGACTCCACCTCGGCGGCGGGCACACCGGCGTCGACGACCAGCGCGACGTCCTGAGTCGCGACCGGGAACGACGAGATCCGGGGCGCCTCGGGAGTGTCGTTCCCGGCCAACTCCACGGCGTCCAGGTCGAGTTCCATCGCGGCGGTGCGGGCGGGCAGCCCAAGTGCCTTGACGACACGGGGGTGCAGCTCACCGGCGTGTCCGACGACGGTCTCGACGCCGTCCACGACGACCACGAACTCGGCGCACCGGCCGGGGTGCCACGGCCCGTACTGCCCCTGCCGGACCAGCACTTCGGCCCCGGCCTCCCGCGCCACCGCGCGACCCGCCTCGACGGCGTCGGCCCAGTCGGCGGGACGGCCCTTGCCCCACCAGCCGGCCTGCTCCCGCGCACCGGCGAGAACGACGGCGACATGGCGCGGCTGGACGGGAATGGCCGCGTCGAGGGACGCCAGCTCCGCGTCCGACGGCCGCCGGTCCACCGGGAACACCGGCGCGACGGTCCGCTCCGCGCGGGGGTGGAAGACCAACCCCGTCTCGAACAGGGCGAGATCGTGCGACCCCCGCCCGTCGTTGCGCCGCAGCGCGCCGAGCAGCCCCGGCAGCAGCGACGTCCGCAGCGCGGGCTCCGCGTCGTTGAGGGGGTTGGTGAGCTTGACGACCCGGCGGTCGGGGTCGTCCGCGTCCAGCAACAGCTGGTCGAAGACCTGCTCGGCGACGAACGGGTAGGACGGCGCCTCGACGTACCCGGCACCGGCCAGCGCACGCCCCACCCGGCGGTGGAGGCGCTGGCGGGCGGTGAGACCGCGCCCGGCGGGCGGCTTGGGCAGCGTGGAGGGCAGGTTCTCGTACCCCTCCAGCCGGATGACCTCCTCCGCGAGGTCGTTCGGCGCGGCGAGGTCGGGCCGCCAGGACGGCACGGTGACGATCAGCTCGTCCTGCCCGTACACGTCGCAGCCGACCTCCTGGAGACGACGGACGACGGTCTCGCGGCCGTAGACGACACCCGCGACCTTGTCGGGGTGGTCGGCGGACAGCGCGATGGTGTGCGGCGCCGAGGGCGCGATGACCTCGGTGACACCGGCCTCGGCGGTGCCGCCCGCGAGGAGGACCAGGAGGTCCACGGCGCGCTGGGCGGCGGCGGGCGCGGCCTTGGGGTCGACGCCGCGCTCGTAGCGGCGGGACGCCTCGGAGGACAGCTTGTGCCGGCGGGCGGTGCGCGCGATGGCGACCGCGTCGAAGTGGGCGGCCTCGATCACGACGTCCGTCGTGCCCTGGCCCTCCTCGTGGTCGGCGATCTCCGTGTCGGCGCCGCCCATGACCCCGGCGAGGCCGATGGGCCCGCGCTCGTCGGTGATGACGAGGTCCTCGGCGTCGAGGGTGCGCTCGGTGCCGTCGAGGGTCTTGAGCTTCTCGCCCCGCTCGGCCCGGCGGACACCGATCGTGCCCTGGACGAGGGTGCGGTCGTACGCGTGGAGGGGCTGGCCCAGCTCCATCATCACGTAGTTCGTGACGTCCACGGCGAGGGAGATCGGGCGGACGCCGACCTTCTGGAGGCGCCGCTTGAGCCAGATCGGGGAGCGCGCCTCGGGGCTGAGGCCGGTCACCGTGCGCGCGGTGAAGCGGTCGCAGGCGAAGGGGTCGGCGACCTGGACGGGGTAGCCGTACGCGTTCGGGCCCGGCACGTCGAGAAGCGCCGGGTCGCGCAGCGGCAGGCCGTACGCGATGGCCGTCTCGCGGGCGACACCGCGGATGGACAGGCAGTCGCCGCGGTTGGCGGTGACGGCGATGTCGAGGACCTCGTCGACCAGTTCGAGCAGCTCGATGGCGTCCTTGCCGACCTCGGTCTCGGGCGGCAGGACGATGATGCCCTTCGTACCGTCGTCGCCCATGCCCAGCTCGTCGCTGGAGCAGATCATGCCGTGGGACGTCCTGCCGTAGGTCTTGCGCGCGGCGATCGCGAAGTCGCCGGGCAGGACCGCGCCGGGCAGGACGACGACGACCTTGTCGCCGACGGCGAAGTTCCGGGCGCCGCAGACGATCTCCTGCGGCTCACCGGTGCCGTTGGCGGTGCCCACGTTGACGGTGCAGAAGCGGATCGGCTTCTTGAAGCCCTCCAGCTCCTCGATGGTGAGGACCTGACCGACGACGAGGGGACCCTTGAGACCCTCACCGAGCTGCTCGACGGTCTCGACCTCAAGTCCTGCGGAGACGAGCTTGGCCTGGACGTCACGGCCGGTCTCGGTGGCGGGGAGATCGACGTACTCCCGCAGCCAGGAAAGCGGGATACGCATCAGATCTCACTCCCGAACGGCCGGGTGAAACGGACGTCACCCTCGACCATGTCTCGCATGTCTTCGACGTTGTGGCGGAACATCAGCATACGTTCGATGCCGAACCCGAAGGCGAACCCGCTGTACTTCTCGGGGTCGACCCCGCAGGCGACGAGCACCTTGGGGTTGACCATGCCGCAGCCGCCCAGCTCGATCCAGCCCTCGCTGGAGCAGGTCCGGCAGGGGCGGTCGGGGTTGCCGACGGACTCGCCCTTGCAGACGTAGCAGACCATGTCCATCTCGGCGGACGGCTCGGTGAACGGGAAGAAGTTCGGCCGCAGCCGGGTCTTCATGTCCGGTCCGAACAGGGAGCGGACCATGTGGTCCAGGGTGCCCTTGAGGTCGGCCATGGTGAGGCCCTCGTCGACCGCGAGCAGCTCGACCTGGCGGAAGACCGGGGTGTGCGTGGCGTCCAGTTCGTCCGTGCGGTAGACGACGCCGGGGCAGATCACGTACACCGGCAGGTCGCGGTCCATGAGGGAGCGGATCTGCACGGGCGAGGTGTGGGTGCGCAGCACGAGACCGGAGTCGGCGGTGCCGTCGGGGGCCTCGACGAAGAAGGTGTCCTGCTCGCCGCGCGCGGGGTGGTCGGCGCCGATGTTGAGGGCGTCGAAGTTGAACCACTCGGCCTCGACCTGCGGGCCCTCGGCGACCTCGTAGCCCATCGCGACGAAGACGTCCTCGATGCGCTCCGACAGCGTCGTCAGGGGGTGGCGGGCGCCGGCCGGGATCCGGTCGTACGGCAGCGTGACGTCGACGGCCTCCTCGACGAGGACCCGCGTGTCGCGCTCGGCCTCCAGCTCGGTCTGGCGGGCGGCGAGGGCCTTGTTCACGGCGCCCCGGGCCTGTCCGACGAGCTTGCCCGCGGCGGCTTTGGCCTGCGGGGGCAGTGCGCCGATCTCGCGGTTGGCCAGCGCCAGCGGGGAGGTGCCGCCGGTGTGGGCGACCTTGGCCTCCTGGAGCGCGTCGAGGGAGTCGGCGGCGGTGAAGGCGGCGAGCGCCTCGTCCCGCATACGCTCGACTTCTTCCGGTTTCAACGCCTCGACCTCTACTGGGTCGTACGACTTATTCGGTGCCGACATCTCTTCCCGTACTTCCGGTTGGCTGGCTGGAGGTCCCCGTGACCGGCGCGACGCGCTCCATGGGACACAAAGGTGCCAAAGGCCGAGTCTAACGGGGCGTGGATGTTCGAACGCGCCCGTGGCCCGCCTAGCTGAGGTAAGCAGGCGCTGCCACGGGCAACGTAAATCGGAACTGCGCGCCGCCCTCGGGGGCGCGGCCGACGGTGATGACGCCGCCGTGGGCCTCGACGATGCCCTTGACGATGTAGAGCCCGAGGCCCGTGCCGCCGCGCTTGCTGCCCCGCCAGAAGCGGGTGAAGACGCGGTTCATGGACTCCTCCGGGATACCCGCCCCTTCGTCGCTCACGGTGACCGACGTGCCCGTGCCCTCCCCTTCGCGGGGGGACGCGGCGGACGTGACGTCTATCGTGACGGTTCCCTCACCGTGGCGCACGGCGTTTTCGATGAGGTTGCTGAGCACCTGGTCGACCTTGTCGGGGTCGGCCCACAGGGCGGGCAGCGGCTGCCCGATGCGCAGCAGGAACCGGTCGGCGGGCTGCCCGGCGGCGACGTACGCCTGGATGTGCCGGCCGACGGCGGCCCCCATGTCGACGGGCTGACGGCGGACCTCAAGACGCCCCGAGTCGATCCTCGAAATGTCGAGGAGCTCGGCGATGAGGCGGGTGACGCGGTCGGCGTCTGCGTCGACGGTCTCCAGCATCAGGCGCTTCTGGTCGTCGGTGAAGCGCTCCCACTTCGCGAGGAGCGTCGCGGTGAAGCCCTTGACGGAGGTGAGGGGGGAGCGCAGTTCGTGGGCGACGGTCGCGATCAGCTCGGCGTGGGAGCGCTCGGTGCGGCGCCGGGCCTCGGTGTCGCGCAGGCAGACGACGACCTGGCGCACAGGTCCCGCGGGGCGTTCGCGGACGTAGGTGGCGGAGACGAGGAACTCGCGTCCGCCGGGCAGGAGGAGGTTGCGTTCGGGTTGTCGTACCCGGGTGGCGAGGCCGCCGTAGGGGTCGGTGAGCTGCCACCAGCGGCGGCCGTCCAGATCCTCCAGGGGAAGCGCTTTCTCCAGCGGTCTGCCGAGGACGTCCGCCGCGGCGGTCCCAGTCATCCGCCGCGCCGCGGCGTTGAAGCAGACGACCAGGCCGTTCTCGTCGGCGACCACCAGGCCGTCCGGCAGTTCGTCCGGCCCCATCCCGGGCGGCCACCAGGCCCTTCGGGCTTCCGGTGTACCGCTCGTGACCGCACTCATCCTCGTACCCCACCTCCCACGACGAGGACCCCCGAGCACGTCACCCTACTAGTCCCTGCCGGGACTAGCTGTCGGTGACGCTGCGGCACCCTCCTGGCGCGCGCTGTGCACGGGCTGACGCATACAGACATACGGCGGCGGCGGTGGCCAGGTTCAGACTTTCCGCCTTTCCGTGGATCGGGACACGGACGACGGCGTCGGCGAGCGCCCGCGTCTCCTCGGGGAGCCCCCACGCCTCGTTGCCGAACACCCAGGCCGTGGGCCCGCCCATGGTCCCCTGGTCCAGCTCGGCGTCGAGGTCGTCCTGACCCGCCCCGTCGGCGGCGAGGATCCGCACCCCGGCGGCCTTCAGCCCCGCCACGGCCGTCTCGACCGGCACCCCGACCGCGACGGGCAGGTGGAACAGCGAACCGACGGACGCGCGCACCGCCTTCGGGTTGTACAGGTCGACCGACGCATCGGTCAGGACGACCGCCTCGGCGCCGGCGGCGTCCGCGCACCGCAGCACCGTCCCGGCGTTCCCGGGGTCCCGCACGTGCGCGAGCACGGCGACGAGCTTCGGGCGTGCGGCGAGGATCTCCTCGAAGGGGGTGTCGAGGAACCGGCAGATCCCGACGAGTCCCTGAGGGGTGACGGTCGTGGAGATGTCGGCGATGACCTGCTCGTCGGCGAGGTGCACCCGCGCACCGGCGTCCCTGGCCTCCCCCACGACGTCCGCGTACCGCTCCGCGGCCTCGGCCGTCGCGAACAGCTCGACGAGCGTCCCCTTCGCCGCCTCCCGCACCGCCTGCGGCCCCTCCGCGAGGAACAGCCGCTCCTTGCTCCGGAAGTTCCGCTTGGCGAGGCGCCGCGCGGCGGAGACCCGGGGGGAGCGGGGGGAGATGAGGTCGGGGGTCATGAGGTCTCTTTCAGGCGGTTCACGTCAACAAAACGGACCCGCAGGTAGTCCCGCGGGTCCGTACAGTCAGGCTCTGAATGCTCAGGCGACCTTGGGGGCGTTCACGTCCGCCGGGAGCGCCTTCTGGGCCACCTCGACGAGCGCGGCGAACGCGTTCGCGTCGTTCACGGCCAGCTCGGCGAGGATCTTGCGGTCGACCTCGACGTTCGCGGCCTTCAGACCCTGGATGAAGCGGTTGTAGGTGATGCCGTTGGCGCGGGCAGCGGCGTTGATGCGCTGGATCCACAGCTGACGGAAGTCGCCCTTGCGCTTCTTGCGGTCGTTGTAGTTGTAGACCAGCGAGTGGGTGACCTGCTCCTTGGCCTTGCGGTACAGGCGCGAACGCTGACCACGGTAGCCGGAGGCCTGCTCCAGGATCGCCCGGCGCTTCTTGTGGGCGTTGACTGCCCGCTTGACGCGTGCCACTTTTTAACTCCTTGTAGCGGGGCCGTGGTTGGACTCACACGACCCGAAATCGAATAGGTCCCGGTGAAGGCGTGAAGCGCTTGTGGTCAAGCGCTTCACGTCACTTGCCGAGAAGCTTCTTGATCTTCGCGGCGTCGCCCGGGGCCATCTCGGCGTTGCCGGTGAGGCGACGCGTCACGCGGGACGACTTGTGCTCAAGAAGGTGGCGCTTGCCGGCGCGCTCGCGCAGCACCTTGCCGGAGCCGGTGATCTTGAAGCGCTTGCTGGCACCGCTGTGCGACTTGTTCTTCGGCATAGCGCCGTACTCTCCTCGTCGGTGGCGCTCCGGTGCCCGGTCGTGAAACCGGGCACGGGGTGGAGCGTCGTTGTTCTGTCGGTTCGACCCAGGGGACTCGCGTCCCTCGGATCACGCCTCGGCGGGAGCCTCGGCAGGGGTCTCGACGACCTCGGCGACCTCAGCGGACTCGTCCAGCTCGGCGGGCTCGTCCGACTCGCTGTCCGCCAGGTCCAGCGGGTTCTGCGAGCGGCCGGGGTTGGCCTTCGCGTCCGCCTTGCGGGCTTCCTGCGCCTGACGTGCCTCGGCCATCGCCTCGGTCTTCTTCTTGTGCGGACCGAGAACCATGATCATGTTCCGGCCGTCCTGCTTCGGGTTCGACTCGATGAACCCGAGCTCCTCGACGTCCGAAGCGAGTCGCTGGAGCAGCCGGTAGCCCAGCTCGGGCCGGGACTGCTCGCGACCACGGAACATGATCGTGATCTTGACCTTGTCGCCCTGCTTGAGGAACCGGACGACGTGACCCTTCTTGGTGTCGTAGTCGTGCGGGTCGATCTTCGGCCGGAGCTTCATCTCCTTGATGACCGTGTGCGCCTGGTTCTTGCGCGCCTCACGGGCCTTCATGGCCGACTCGTACTTGAACTTCCCGTAGTCCATGAGCTTGCAGACCGGCGGGCGCGCGTTCGCCGCGACCTCGACCAAGTCCAGGTCGTACTCCTGCGCAAGCTCCAGTGCCTTGGCCAGCGGGACGATACCCACCTGCTCGCCACTGGGACCGACAAGTCGCACCTCGGGAACGCGAATCCGGTCGTTGATGCGGGGCTCGACGCTGATGAGTCCTCCTCGGTTGCACCACGCGACTCCCTGGATCGAGCGCCGCGTAACGTCTGTCTCTTCAAGACTTTCAACCACGTCGGAGACAAAAAAATGCCCCGAACGATCACATGCGGGGTTCCTCGAACTACCGGAACACCGCCGCGAGGATCGCGGGGCGTACTCATCGGACGGCGGCGCCCCCACGAGGGGCGGCCGTCTGACCGGTGACCCGCCGCCCCTGGGGGGTGGTCGGGTGGGAGTTCGAAGCCTCCACTTGTGGGCCAGGCACAGTTGTGTCCAGCCGGTCGTTCCACGAGATTAACAGTTCGCGTCGGTGCTGGCCAATCCGGGCGCAATGGGGGACCCTGCGGGGTCCCTGCGGGGTCCCTGCGGGGGCGGCGCCTATCGTGTCCCCCATGAGTGACACCCCCGACTTCAACGAAATGACCCGCGACATCGCCGAGGTCCCCGCCGTCGAGGTCATCGTGACGGTCGCCGTCAATCTCATGAGCGCAGCAGCCGTCAAGCTGGGGCTCACCGAGGAGGGCGAGAAGTTCAAGGATCTCGACGAGGCGCGGAAGCTGATCGCTGCGCTGGCGGGGCTGCTGGACGCGTCCGCTACGGAGATCAGCAGTTTTCATGCAGCGCCGCTGCGGGACGGGCTGAAGTCGCTTCAGCTGGCGTTCCGGGAGGCTTCTCTGGTGCCGGATGAGGTCGGGCAGGGGCCCGGGGAGAAGTACACCGGGCCTGTTTACGGCTGAGAGGGCTGAGTTTCGGCCGACTGCCGGTGGGGGCTGGTCGCGCAGTTCCCCGCGCCCCTAAAAAACAACGGCTCGCCTGACGGCGTCGTCCCAGTCGGCAGCAGCGCCAGGTCCAGTCCCCGTACCAGGCGAGCCCTGAGCGTCTCGTCCGCCGCCAAGCGCTCCGCGACCGCCTTCGCCGCCTGCGTCGGGACGACGTCCTCCGCCAGCACCAGCGCCAGAGTGCCGTCGGACTCCCCCGGGCCCAGGTACGCACGCTCGACCCCCTCCTCCGCCGCCACCGCTGCCCGCACTGCCTCCCGTACCGCCGGGTCCTCCAGCGGGTCCGTCGTCGTGCGGCCCTCTGCCAGGGCCAGCAGTACCTGGCCGGACAGTTCGAAGGGGACCGGGCCCGCCAGGTCCAGGACTACCGTGTCCGCCTTCTCGTGGGCGGCGGCCTGGAGGGCTTGGTGGAGGGGGACGGCTACTGGGCGGGCCGTGGGGTCCCAGAGGGCCAGGGAATGCGTGGAGGTGAAGGCGGGGAGGGCCTTGCGGGGGCCGGCCTTGAGGGTAGGGACGGCCATGTCGCTGGTCTTCTCGCGGCGGAGCCCGTTCCCGTCCTCCTCCACCTCGCCGAGGACGGCGACGATGGGGACCAGGAGGCGGGCGCCCTTCAGGGCCGCGAGGACCGGAGGGAGGGCCGTACGGTCCTTCGACCATGCGGCGAGCGCGGCGGACAGGGCCGGGTCGGCGCTGCCGTCGTCGTCGGAGTAGCCGGGGTCGGGAATGTTCTTGTTCGCCACGGTCACCGACCCTATCGGGGGGATGCCGCCGGCGTCGTACCGAGGAGGGGTCTGTGCGGGAGCTGAGGACGGCGATGGCGGATTGCAGCTCGCACCTCTCTAGATCGTCCGCCGTCTCCCCCGCCACAGCACCACCGACGCCACCAGCAGGACCCCGCCCGCGCCGCCCGCGAGGGGGCCTGCCCAGTCGGAGGCGGTCTGGTCGGTGTGCTCCTTGTCGGGGCCCGTGCCGAAGTACTCCTTGCCGTAGGACTGGGAGGCCAGGCCCTCGGGCTTGAGTTTCGTGGCGGCCTTGATCGCGGCGGCGGGGTCGATGAAGCCGTAGCCGCGGGAGTCGTCACGGCCCCCTGTGGGGGAGTTGCGGGCCGTGGTTTCCAGGAGGGTTTTGATCTGGGGCGGGGTGAGGCCGGGGTGGGCGGCCTTGATGAGGGCGACGGCGCCGGAGACGAAGGCCGCCGCGGCGCTCGTGCCCCAGCCCTCGTAGTACTTGTGGTCCGGGTCGGCGATGACGACGTCGACGCCGGGCGCGCTGACCGTGGCGTACCAGCGGCGGGTGGAGAAGGAGGCGCGGACGCCGTACTTGTCGACGGCCGTCGCGGCGATGACGCCGGGGTAGGCGGCCGGGTACGAGATGTGGTCGCCCTTGTCGCCGCCGTTGCCCGCGGACGCGACGACGACGGAGCCCTTCTTCAGCGCGTACTGGACGGCCTCGTCCTCGGCGGGCTCGGGGTGCGCGGAGGCGGAGTCGTCGCCGAGGGAGAGGTTGATGACGTCGGCGCCCTGGTCGGCGGCCCAGCGGATGCCTTCCGCGAGGGCGTTGCCGCGGGTGTTGCGGGCGCGGGTGCGGGCGGGGTCGCCGTCCTCCAGGATCACGCGGACGGGGAGGATCTTCGCCTCCGGGGCGATGCCGAGGACGCCGTCGCCGTTGTCGTACCCGTGCCCGTGGCCCGCGATGATCCCGGCCATCGCGGTGCCGTGCCGGGCCCAGGCGCGTTCGCCGGGGACCGCGCCGAAGCCGACGAGGTCCTTCGTGGGCAGGACGTTGCCCGTCAGGTCCGGGTGGTCCGCCTCGACCCCGGTGTCCAGGACCGCGACGGTGATCCCGGCCCCCTTCGTCGTCCGCCACGCCTCCTGCGTGTGCATCGCCTCCAGCGCCCACTGCTGGCCGCGTATCCCGTCCGCGTAGGCGGCGGTCGGGGGGACGAGGGCGACGGCGGCGGCGAGGAGACAGCCGAGGACGGCGGCTCGGCAGGTTGTGCGGTGGCGGGTGGTGAGGGGGGGTGTCATGGCGGGGTGGGGTGGGTCGGTGGCTTCGGGGGCGGGGAGGCTGGGCGCGGCGGCCGGCCCCGGAGGCATGCCGGCTTCGGGGGCGGGGCG
>NZ_JBTYMC010000133.1:0-17683 GCF_054880855.1 Streptomyces sp. S6
GGCCCCGCATCCGGGGGAGGTGCCGTTCCCGGCACCTCCCCCGCCCCGCCCCCGGCCCCCGCCTCTCCCCATGCCGCCCAAGCCCCCGGCCCCGCAAGCAGCGTCAACGCCCCCGCTCCGGCCGCGACGGCGGCACGTCCCCGCTTGCGTACATCAGCCCCCTAGCCCTCTCGTGCTGAGCACGTCACCGCAACCTGACCCCCACCGCTCCGAAGAGCACCGCTCCCCAGCCGACCGCGTTCATTCCCCCGGCGCCGGACACGGCGACCCGGACGACCAGTGACAACGCGCCCCGCCACCGGCCCCTCTCACCGCCCCCGCCTCCTGACCTGCACGAGAACGAACATCCCGCCCCCGAGAACGACCAGCCCCACGGCCACGCCCAGCACCCCGGGCCCGACCCCGGCGCCGGTGGCCGCGAGGTTGCCCTCACCGCCGTTGGCGGACGGCAGGGGGGTGGGAGGGGGCGCGGAGGCCGAGGCGGATTCGGAGACGCTCGGCGTCGGCTCGGGGGTCGACGTCGGGGTGGGCGTCGGCTTCGGCCCGCCCGATGCCTTGGCGACCTTGAAGACCAGCTCGTCCGTGTCGTTGCCGGGAACCGGGTCGTCATGGTCTCGGAAGAGAGTCGAGGCAGGCACCCGCACCGTGTGCCCCGCGCTCTCCTTCGGGAACCGCCACTTGAAGACGAACGTGCGGCTCTCCCCCGGCGCGAACCCCGCCTCCCACTCGCAGATCCAGACGTAGTTGTCGGCCCAGCACGGCAGCGGGGGCGACTCGTAGGGCCAGAACAGGTAACCGCCGAGCACCGACATCGTCGCGCCCCCGGGCCCGCGCGAGGTCCGGTCGGAGTGGTTGGTGACGACGAGCTTCGTCGTCACCGTGTCCCCGGGCTTCACGGACGTCTTCGTCGCGTACCACTTCACCCCGAAGTCGGCGCCCGTCCGCACCTGGACGACCGTCGAGGCCGTGTTGTCGGCCGGGTGGGCGTCGGGTTCGTCCCCGGTGCTCGCGGTGGCGGTGACCGGCAGGTCGGTGCCGGGCTTCACGTCGTCGCCGACGATCATCTGGAGCCGGTAGGACAGCGCCTTCGCCGGGGTGTGCTGCGACGTGCAGGTCACGGTCCGCTTGTCGGCGGAGTTCGCGCACTCCTTGGTCTCGTCGTGGTCCGACAGGTCGGAGAAGTACTCCAGCCCCGCCGGCATCCGGAAGACCACGCTCAGCTTGGCCGGCGCCCCGCTGAGGATGTCCGCCTTCACCGTGAGGAAGACCCGGCTCCCGGGAGCGACGTCCCCCTTCGGGAAACCGATCCCCACCCGCACGTCCACGGGGTCGGCGTCGGCCTTCACAAAGGACGGCGACGGCGACGGCGTCTCCGCACGGGCCCCGGTCACCCCCAAGGCCCCCACCAGCAACGCCGCAGCCCCGACGGCGAACCCTCTCACCACTCCCGACCCGCCACGCATAACGCGCCCCCTCTACTCCCGTACGGCCCGAAGGTGCCCCGTTGGACAGCCGACTCACAGGAAGGGTTGTACGCGAGGTCGCACCCCGAGTGACGGACCCCACGCACCGCCTTGTTCAAACTCCGTTAACAATGGACTGTGATCTCTCCGGTCTCCTCGATCCCCCGGAGCGCCCACCGGCACAGGCCGGAGGCGACTCCCTATGTCGACCTCACCCGCGCCGAGTGGAGCGCCCTGCGCAACAAGACGCCGTTGCCGCTGACGGCCGAGGAGGTCGAGAAGCTGCGCGGTCTGGGCGACGTCATCGACCTGGACGAGGTGCGGGACATCTACCTCCCGCTCTCCCGCCTCCTGAACCTCTACGTCGGTGCCACGGACGGCCTGCGCGGCGCCCTGAACACGTTCCTGGGCGAACGCGGCTCCCAGTCCGGCACGCCGTTCGTCATAGGCGTCGCCGGCTCGGTGGCGGTAGGCAAGTCGACAGTCGCCCGCCTCCTCCAGGCCCTCCTCTCCCGCTGGCCGGAACACCCCCGCGTGGAGTTGGTGACGACGGACGGCTTCCTCCTCCCCACCCGCGAGCTGGAAGCCCGTGGCCTCATGTCCCGCAAGGGCTTCCCCGAGTCCTACGACCGCCGCGCCCTGACCCGCTTCGTAGCGGACATCAAGGCGGGCAAGGACGAGGTGACGGCCCCCGTCTACTCCCACCTCATCTACGACATCGTCCCCGGCGAAAAACTCACCGTCCGCCGCCCCGACATCCTCATCGTCGAGGGCCTCAACGTCCTCCAGCCGGCCCTCCCCGGCACCGACGGCCGTACGCGGGTGGGCCTGGCCGACTACTTCGACTTCAGCGTCTATGTCGACGCCTCCGCGGACGACATCGAACGCTGGTACTTGAACCGCTTCCGCAAACTCCGGGCCACAGCCTTCCAGGACCCGGACTCCTACTTCCGCAAATACACCCAGGTCTCCGAACCAGAAGCCCTCGACTACGCCCGCACCTTGTGGCGCACGATCAACAAACCGAACCTCCTGGAGAACATCGCCCCCACCCGGGGCCGAGCCACCCTGATCATCCGCAAGGGCCAGGACCACAAGGTCCAACGACTACACCTACGCAAACTCTGAAGACAGACAGCCCCGCGCCCCTGAAAGAAGGGACGCGGGGCTGAATCGAATCCGCGGCGAGATCGCGTCCCGCCGGGTGGTGCAGCCGGTCAGCCTTGACGGCGTCACAGACCCTAACCGGGTTCAGTCCGACACACCGGGCTCATGGCGGCCCGCACCACCCCGACCGACTCACGCAGCGGCATCGCGCTCCGGCCCGGCCGACCGATCACAGACCATCCGGACTGGCGTGGGCCGGATGGTCACACCACTCAGCGGGACGCCACCTGCGGCTACCACCGCGCGAGCGCGACAACCAGCAGCCAAAGGCCAGCCGCCACCCAGCCTTTCAGGGACGCGGGCCGCATCGAATCTGCGGCTACCACCGCGCAAACACGACCCCACAGCCAACAACCAACCCGCACCCACGTCCTTCAGGAGCACGGGGCCGCATCGGACCTACGGCCACCACCGCGCAAGCGCGAACCCGCAGCCAACAACCAACCCGCACCCAAGCCCTTCAGGAGCGCGGGGCTGTACCAATGTGCGGCTACCACCGCGCGAGCACGAACAGCCACAACCCACCCGCACCCGACAACGCACAGCACCCCACCCTTCAGGGGCGCGGGGAACTGCGCGACAAGCCACGACGCACCCGCAGCCCGAACACAGCAGAACCCCCCACCCCGAACCGCCCCAGAACTACCCCAGCGCCGACTTCACCGCATCGGCCAGCCGCGAGGCAACCGACTGCGCCTGCCCCTGATCCGCCGCCTCCACCATCACCCGGACCAACGGCTCGGTCCCGGACGGCCGCAGCAGCACCCTCCCGGTCGCCCCCAGCTCCCGCTCGGCCTCGGCAACAGCAGCCGCCAGCTCGGCGGACGTGGACACCCGGGCCCGATCCACATCGGGCACGTTGATCAGGACCTGGGGCAACCGCTCCATCACAGCCGCCAACTCACGCAACGACTTCCCGCTCTCGGCAACCCGAGCCGCGAGCAGCAACCCCGTCAGCGTCCCGTCACCCGTCGTCGCATGGTCGAGGATGATGACGTGCCCGGACTGCTCTCCCCCGAGCGCGTACCCGTGCTCCTTCATGGACTCCAGCACATACCGGTCCCCCACAGCGGTCTGCACCAGAGCCAGCCCCTCCCGCTCAAGCGCCAGCTTGAACCCGAGGTTGGACATGACGGTCGCGACGACGGTGTCGGCCCGCAACACCCCCCGCTCCCGCATGGCCAGCGCCAGCACGGCGAGGATCTGATCCCCGTCGATCTCCTCACCGGTGTGGTCGACGGCAAGGCACCGGTCCGCGTCCCCGTCGTGCGCGATCCCGAGATCGGCCCCGTGCGCCAGCACAGCCGCCTTGATCTTGTCGAGGTGGGTGGACCCGTACCCGTCGTTGATGTTGAGCCCGTCAGGCTCGGCCCCGATGGTGACGACAGAGGCCCCGGCCCGCGAGAACGCCTCAGGTGACACCCGAGCGGCAGCACCGTGCGCCTCGTCGAGAACGATCGTCAGCCCGTCGAGCCGGTTCGGCAGCACGCCGATCAGATGGGCGACGTACCGATCGAACCCCTCGTCGTACGACCGCACCCGCCCGACCCCGTCCCCGGTCGGCCGCTCCCACGGCTCCCCGTGCCGGTGGGACTCGTACACGGCCTCGATCCGGTCCTCAAGGTCGTCCGCGAGCTTGTGCCCGCCGCGCGCGAAGAACTTGACCCCGTTGTCCGGCATCGCGTTGTGGCTGGCGGACAGCATGACGCCGAGGTCGGCACCCAGCACCCCCGTGAGGTACGCCACGGCCGGCGTGGGCAGCACCCCCACCTTCAGCACATCCACCCCGGCACTCGCGAGCCCCGCGACGACGGCCGCCTCAAGGAACTCCCCGGACGCCCGCGGATCCCGCCCGACGACAGCGGTGGGCCGATGCCCCTCGAACGTACCCGCCTCGGCAAGCACATGAGCGGCCGCGACCGACAGACCGAGCGCCATCTCGGCCGTCAGATCCGCGTTGGCCACTCCACGCACGCCGTCGGTGCCGAAGAGTCGTCCCACTTGTCCTCCTGAGGAAGCGTCACTTACGGAGATCATCCGATCACATGAGCCTATGAGCGTCTTGTGCCGTTATACGCCCAAGGCAGCAAAATACGAATGCCCCGACAGCACGGGCGTGCCGCCGGGGCATTCGAACAAGCGCGAAAGGGTAGGCAGCGAAGCTGCCACCCGCCAGGGGCGCGGGACTGTGCCAGATATGCGGCTACCGCCGCGCGAGCGCGACCAGCCACAACGGACCGGCACCCGAGTTCGGCGCCCCCAGCGGGGCTTAACGCTTGCTGTACTGCGGAGCCTTGCGGGCCTTCTTGAGACCGGCCTTCTTGCGCTCGACGGCACGGTCGTCACGGCGGAGGAAGCCCGCCTTCTTCAGCGCACCGCGGTTGTTGTCGACGTCGGCCTCGTTCAGCGCACGGGCGACACCGAGACGCAGCGCACCGGCCTGGCCGGAGACACCGCCACCGGCGATACGGGCGATGACGTCGTAACGGCCTTCGAGCTCAAGGACCTTGAAGGGCTCGTTGACTTCCTGCTGGTGCACCTTGTTGGGGAAGTAGTCCTCAAGGGTGCGACCGTTGATCTTCCACTTGCCGGTGCCCGGAACGATCCGGACGCGGGCGATGGCGTTCTTGCGGCGGCCCAGGCCGGCGGCCGGCTGGGGGTCGCCGAAGCGGCCGGCGAGGGACTCGGAGGTGTACTCACCCTCCAGCGGAACCTCGGACTCGGTGGTGTAGCTCTCGATGTCGACGTTCTCGATGTCGACGTCGTTGTCGTCGAGCGGCTGCTCGGCAGTGGTCTCGGCCACGGTGTTTCCTCAGACTCTCTTTGGCTCGGGGTGGGTCTAGGCCGGTGTTACTGCGCGACCTGGGTGATCTCGAACGGCTGCGGCTGCTGCGCGCCGTGCGGGTGCTGGTCACCCTTGTAGACCTTCAGCTTCGAGAGCATCTGACGGCCCAGCGTGTTCTTCGGGAGCATGCCCTTGACGGCCTTCTCGATGGCCTTCTCCGGGTTCTTGTCGAGCAGCTCGTCGTAGCGGACGGAGCGCAGACCACCCGGGTAGCCGCTGTGGCGGTACGCCATCTTCTGGGTCCGCTTGTTGCCGGAGAGGTGCACCTTGTCGGCGTTGATGATGATGACGAAGTCACCGGTGTCGACGTGGGGCGCGTAGATCGGCTTGTGCTTGCCGCGCAGGATGGAGGCGGCGGTGCTGGCGAGACGGCCCAGGACAACGTCCTGAGCGTCGATGACGTGCCACTGGCGAGTCACATCGCCGGGCTTGGGGCTGTACGTACGCACTTCGCAGCCTTCTTCTTCAGGGATGGGTGCTGACACATGGCATCACTGAAGCGATCGTGCAGCTGGGGACGGCAAATGTGCCGGGACCGATGCCCGTATGCCGCCCACTGGTAACTGCTCCAGGGAACCTAGGTAAAGGCTTCTCGTACGAGAACGAGCAGGCCGATACACAACGACTAGCCAGAGTACCCGGGGTCCTGCGGACGGGTCAAAACGAGCCCCTTCGGCACCCAAACACGACATCTCCGGGTGAGTGGGTTTCAATGCCGAACGAGGCCACCCCACCGGTGTGTCGCCCGTCTAGGATGCGGCGCATGAGCTATGGGCAAGGGGGACCCCAGTCCCAGTGGGACCCGTGGAAACCGAACTCCCAGCAGCCGTGGACCGGCGAGAGCGGCGGCGCCGGCAGCGGCCCCGACTGGGCTGCCCTCGCGGAGGCGTCGGAGACCCGCAACAAGCGCAAGCGGATCTTCCTGATCGGCGGCGGCGCGCTGGCGACGCTGGCCGTCGGCACGGCCGTCGCGATGGCCGTCGTCTCGGCGAACGGCGGCGGCACGGAGGCGAACAAGCCGACGTCGTCCCTGCCCGCGGGCAGCCTGCCGAGCACCTCCTCCACCCCCTCCTTCGCCCCGACGACGGCCCCGCCGCCGCTGAACCCGAAGGAGTTCATCTCGGACAAGGCGAAGGACACGGCGCCCAACGGCCCGCACCTCCTCTTCCCGGGCACCCAGGTCACCCTCGGCGGCGGCGTGTACCGCAAGGGCCCCTCGGCGGACTCGCCCGCCTGCGACACGGCCTCCCAGGGCACCCTGCCGAAGGTCCTGAAGTCCGACGGCTGCACCCGCATGATGCGTGTGACGTACGTCAAGGACGGCATCGCGACGACGGTCGGTGTGGCCGTCTTCGACACCGAGGCGCAGGCGCTGAAGGCGAAGAAGGACGCGGACGACAAGAGCTTCGTGAAGCCGCTGACCGGCAACGGCATCGGCGCCTTCTGCAACGGCGCGGTCTGCCGCTCGACCACCAACTCCTACGGCCGGTACGCCTACTTCACGGTCGCGGGCTTCACCGACGGCAAGAGCGTCAAGGAGACCGACAAGGCCGTCTTCACGGCGGGTGACGTCCTCGCGGAGTTCACGTTCCAACGGATCAACCAGCGGGGCACGGAGCAGGCGCAGCAGGCGGCGCAGACCTCCTGAAACCCCCCGAAGCCGCCGCAGCCAACTCCCCCCGGCCGCGGCGGCTTTCGCGTTTCTGTTCACAGAACCGCCATCACGGAATTTTCACATGTGAAACACTTGTGCGAGTATCGTGCGTCTACTTGGCCGGATCCTGTGAAGGGGGCGGCTGAAAAGCAACTGCCGATCTCACGGGGAGCCTGAGCACCTGTCATGACGTCGACTCCGGTCGAGGCCGACGCCTCCTTCTCACGCCACGGCGCGAAGCTCGCCCAGCGCACGGCGGAGTGGAAGCCGGGGATCCTCCCGTTCCTGCTCCCGCTCACCCTGCTGGTCCTCCTGGGCCTGTGGAGCTACCGGCCCAGCGACTCCGCGATGAGCTGGATCCTGACGATCGTCTGGTCCCTCCCCGTCGCCGGCGTGCTCGTCGGCGTCCAGGGCGCCCTGCTGATCCGCCGCCGGGTCCGCCTGAGCCACCACATGACCCCGCCCGCCCCGGCCGACCAGGACTTCCTGATCGCCCTGTGCCCGACGATCGGCCGCCACGACACCTACCCGGCGCTGGAGCGCTCGGTCCTGTCGTACGTCGAGCACCTCCCCGACTGGTTCCCGTACCTGCGGGTCGACATCCTCACCGAGGAGGGCTGCGAGGCCGCCGAGAAGATCGACCGGCTCGCCGCCTCGCACCCCCTGATCCGTGTCATCACCGTCCCGAAGGACTACGTCCCGGCGAACGGCACCCGCTTCAAGGCCCGCGCCAACCACTACGCACACGAACTGCGCATCGCGGAGGGCGAGGCCCTGGACTACGTCTGGGTGCTGCACATGGACGACGACACCGGCGTCGGCCCCGACACCGCGACCTCCCTCGCCCAGTTCATCAACCGCCAGCGCCGCGCCCACCCCGACGAGGCGAAGCACATGGCGCAGGGCATCCTGACCTACCCGCGCGAGAACGCCGTCTCCCTGTTCACCTGGCTCGCCGACGCCGTCCGCCCCGCCGACGACATCGCCCGCTTCCGGGCGCTGACCGGCATGGGGACCCCGGCCGCCGGGGTGCACGGCGAGCTGCTGGTGCTGCGGGCCTCGATCGAGGCGGAGATCGGCTGGGACTTCGGGCCCAAGGAGATCGTCGAGGACGCCCGGCTCGCGCTGACCTTCTGCCGGAAGTACCCGGGCCGCAGCGACTGGTTCAACGGCCGCTGCTACGGCGCCTCCCCCGCGAACGCCAAGGACTTCGTCAAGCAGCGCGAACGCTGGGCCTGGGGTCTGGTCGCGCTCTGCTTCAACCGCCAGGTGCCGCTGCGTTACCGCTGGTTCCTCTCCGTGTGCGTGACGACCTGGATCCTCGGCCCCCTCCAGCACATCGGCGCGGTCCTGCTGCTCGGCTGGCTGGTCAACGACATGAACACCTCCCCGGTGACCCAGTCGGTCGTCCTGCTGTGGGCCCTGAACTTCGCCTACGTGATCTGGACCTACTGGGAGGGGCTGCGGCTGAACGCGCTGGCCTCGCTCAGCGGGCGGCGCAAGTGGTGGGAGCCGGTCGCCGTGGTCGCCCTGATCCCCGTGTTCTCGGTGCTGGAGGGGCTCGGTGGCCTGCGCGGCTTCATCAAGTTCGCCAAGCGCGAGGAGAACAAGTTCGTCGTGATCGCCAAGCCCGCCTGACGACCCCGGAAACCGATTCACATGCGCTCACGCCTGCCCCTGCTCGCGATCTTCCCGGTGACGGTCCTCGGTGTCGTCGTGGCCACCCCCTTCGTCCTCGGCGACCACCCGGTCCGCTGGGAGTCGGGGTCCGCCCTGCCGAAGCTGGCCCTGGACGGGCCCTCGGAGGACTCCCCCGCCCCGTCGAAGAACCCCGCCTCCACCGTGCCCAGGACCACCGCCGCCCTCCAGGTCGCCAAGCCCTGGAAACCCGGCATGCCCCAGTGGGGCGTCCAGATCTACTGGGAAGAAGAACCGCAGAAACGTTCCGCCGACTTCATCGTCAAGCAGGCCCAGAAACAGGCGAAGTACCTGATCGGCCTCGGCGCGAACTCCGTCGCGATCTCCTTCCCCTTCTTCACCAAGAGCCCCACCTCCGACACCCTCACCGCCGAGGCGAAGACCCCCTCCCCCGAGCGCCTCCAGAGCGTCCTGCACGTCTTCGAACAGGCCGGATTCCGTACGACGCTCCGCCCCGTCATGGACGAGCGCGCCCTGATCGGGACGAAGGACTGGCGCGGCAGCATCAAGCCCGCCTCCGACTCCGCCTGGTTCACCTCGTACGAGAGGTTCCTCACCCCCTACCTCAAGATCGCCCAGGCCGAGAAGGCGAACACCTTCGTCGTCGCCACCGAGCTGAACTCCATGGAGGGCAAGCCGGGCTGGGAGAAGGTCGTCACCTCCGCCGAGAAGACGTTCAAGGGGGAGATCTCCTACGACGCGAACTGGGACAACTACGTCTCCGGGCGCATCAGCATGCCGGTGAACCACCTCGGCGTCGACGCCTACTTCCCAGTGAAGGTCCCCGACACCGCGTCCGTGAAGACGCTGGTCAAGGGGTGGAACACCTGGCTGGACAAGAAGACCACCGGCCCCCTCCCCAAGATCACCGTCGCCGAGGCGGGCATCGGCGCGATGGACGGCGCCTACCACGCCCCCGGCGACTTCTACACCCGCCGGGCCGTCAACCCGGACGTCCAGGCCAACTGGTACACGGCCGTCTGCCAGGTCGTCCAGGAGCGCCGGATGAGCGGCGTCTACTGGTGGTCGATCCACTTCAACGACGACCCGAACACCCCGCCGGACGACGCGCACGCCTCCCGGCTGGACTTCGCGGGCCGCCCCCTCACCGAGGGCGCCGTCAAGAGCTGTTTCTCCTCGGGCTACGCCGGCCCCGGGACCACCTCCGCCAACTGACCAGCGAGGCTAGCCATGCGAGAAGCCATCATCCTCGTGGGCGGCAAGGGAACCCGCCTGCGCCCCCTCACCAACCACACCCCGAAGCCGCTCCTCGGCGTCGCGGGCACCTCCTTCATCCGCCACCAGGTCGCCAAGCTCATGGACGCGGGCATCGAGCACCTGGTCTTCGCGACCTCCTACCTCGCCGCCCTCTTCCAGGACGAGTTCCGCGACTTCGACGGCGCCCTCGACATCTCCTACGCCGTCGAGGACGTCCCCCTCGGCACCGGCGGCGCCATCCGCAACGCCGGCAAGCTCCTGCGCGGCACCGACCCCGACGCCCCGGTGCTGATCCTCAACGGCGACATCCTCTCCGGCGTCGACCTCAGGGACGTCGTCCACCGCCACGAGGCGCGCGACGCCGACGTCACCCTCCACCTGACCCGCGTCGCGGACCCGCGAGCCTTCGGCCTGGTCCCGACGGACACGGACGGCCGGGTGCTGGCGTTCCTGGAGAAGCCGAAGACCGCCGAGGAGTGCGTCACGGACCAGATCAACGCCGGGTGCTACGTCTTCCGCCGCTCGGTCCTGGACGCCATTGCGGACGACCGTGAGGTGTCCGTCGAGCAGGAGACGTTCCCCCAGCTCGTCGCCGGGGGCGGGCGGGTGTACGGGCACACCACGGACGACTACTGGCGCGACCTGGGCACACCGCTCGCCTTCGTGCACGGCTCCGCCGACCTCATCACCGGCACCGCGACCTCGCCGCTCGTCGGCCCGCCCGCCGAGGCGCTGGTCCACCCCACGGCCACCGTCCACCCGACCGCCCGCGTCACCGGCGGCTCGACCATCGGCGCCCACGCGGTGATCGGCGCCGACAGCGTCGTCCACCGCTCGATCGTCGGGGAGCGCGTCACCGTCGAGGAGGGGACGCGGCTGGACGAGTCCGTCGTCGACCACGACTCGGTGATCGGCGCCGAGTCGACGCTCCGCGAGACCGTCGTCGGCTGCCACTCGCACATCGGCCCGCACAACGAACTCCCCCCACAGCTCCGCCTGGCCTGCGGCATCCGCATCCCCGCCGGGGGTGTCCGCACCACCGGCACCACCACCGCCTGCCTCACGGCCCACTGAGTCACGGGAGAACAGTGACCCGCCACCGCTCGGCACCCGACCGCCTGCGCAAGTACCGGCCCGACATCCAGGGCCTGCGTGCCGTCGCCATCATGATGGTCGTCGCCATGCACTGCGGCATCCTCGACATCCACGGCGGCGTGGACATCAGCTTCGTCCTCAGCGGCTTCCTCATCGGCAGCCAGCTCCTCGCGGAGATCGACCGGACGGGACGGGTGTCGCTGGCGAAGTTCTGGGCGCGGCGGTTCCGCCGGCTCGGGCCTGCGATGGCCACCGTGATCGTCGCGACGGCCGTCCTGGCCTGGCTGTACGCGAGCCCGCTGCGGTTCCGCGACCAGATGAAGGACGGCCTGAGCGCGGCGCTGAGCTTCATGAACTGGCGGCTGGTGGAGACCGGCACCGACTACTTCGCGAACGACGGCAACCAGTCGCCCTACCAGCACTTCTGGTCGCTCGGCATCGAGGAGCAGTTCTACCTCGCCGCGCCCCTGCTGCTGGTCGGCGTGGCCTGGCTCAACCGGCGCGTGCTGGTCGGCGCCTTCCTCCTCGCGGTGATCGGCGCCTCCTTCTACGCCGGGTACACGCTGACGGGCGAGAACCAGCCCGAGGCGTACTTCAGCACCCACACCCGCATCTGGGAGCTGGCCTTCGGTGTCCTGGTCGCCCTGTGGGCGCCGGCCCTCTCCCGCATGCCGCAGAGCCTCGCGACCGTCCTCACCTGGCTCGGCCTCGCCGGCGCGATCGGCAGCGCGCTCCTCATCACCGAGACGACCCCGCTGCCCGGGTACGCCGTCGCGGGACCCGTACTCGGCGCCGGACTCGTCATCGCGGGCGGCTGCGCGAACCCCCGCCTCGGCGCGGAACGCCTCCTGGACAACCCGGTGTTCGACTTCATCGGGAACGTCAGCTACGGCTGGTACCTGTGGCACTGGCCGCTGCTGATCCTGTGGCCCAACATCATCGGCTGGGAGTTCACCGGCTCCGACCGCTACCGGGTCGCCGTCCTGTCCTTCCTGCTCGCCGTCGCCACGCACTACGTCGTCGAGCGGCCCTTCCGGAGCAACACGAGCCTCGTGGCCCGCCCCTGGAAGGGCATCCTGGCCGGCGGCTCGGCCACTGCGGGCGCGGCGGCGGTCAGCGCGATCGCCCTGGTCGTCCCCCTCAACCTCGCCACCGGCGCGGGCGGCAGCACCGTCGCCGTCGGCTACACCAACCAGGCGTCCGTCGTGGACTCCCTCGCCCACACCAAACTCTCCGCCGCCGTCCGCAGCGCCCTGCCGGACGCCCCCGACAACCACGCCACCCTCGGCTGCATCGACAACACGCGGGTCAGCGAGTTCGTCATGCGGGACCACTGCGCGATCGGCGACCCCCAGGGCACGAAGACCCTGGTCCTCCTCGGCGACTCGCACGCCTGGCAGTGGAACGACGCCTTCGACCAGCTCGGGAAGAGGCTGCGCACCAAGGTCGTCACCATGGCCAAGGGCGGCTGCTCACCGCAGGCGTACCGGATCGTCAACCCCGAGCTGAACCGCGAGTACACCGAGTGCGACACCTGGCGTGCCTCGGCGTTCGCGGCCCTGACGAAGCTGCGGCCGGACGTCATCGTCGTCGCCAACCGCACCCGGCAGGAGGCGACCCGCGCGGGCGCCGAGGAGTCCTTCGCCGCGCTCCAGAAGACCGGCGCCCAGCTGATCTACCTCACCGACACCCCGCAGCCCGGCCAGAACGTCCCCGACTGCCTCGCCACCCACACCGACGACATCTCCTCCTGCAACCGCGAGCAGTACAAGGCCCTGGAGTTCGCCGGCTTCCGCACGATGGAACGCGAGGTCGCCCAACGCCACGGCGCCAAGATCATCGACGTCGTGCCCGCCTTCTGCGCCAAGGAGATCTGCCCCTCCGTCATCGGCGGCCAGATCGTCTACTTCGACTCCAGCCACATCACCTCGACCTACTCCAAGACCCTCACGCCGTACCTGGAACCGGCCCTGCGACAGGTCCTGTCCTCCTGACCCCGTGCACCACCCCACGCACCCGGCGGGCCATCACCTGCCGCTCCGCGAGCAACTCGTCCGCCGGGTACGCCACTTCCTCCAACGTCAGCCCGTTCGGCCGCACGACATGGACGGCGCTGTCGCGCACCCCGGCATCCAGCACCCGCCTCGGCCACTCCACCCCCCGGTGCCCGTCCCCCACGAACAGCAACGCCCCCACCATCGACCGCACCTGGTTGTGACAGAACGCGTCCGCCCGCACCTCGATCTCGACGACACCGTCGGCCCGCCGCGTCACGCCGAAGTCGAAGATCTCCCGGACCGTGGAGGCGCCCTCCCGCTTCTTCGCGTACGCGGCGAAGTCGTGCTCCCCCACGAATGACTTGGCGGCGGCGTCCATGGCGCTGACATCCAGCGGCCAGTCATGCCACAGCACGTGATTGCGCAGCAACGGATCGACGCCGCCGGCCTGGTCCCCGACGCGATAGACGTACCGCCGCCATAGTGCCGCGAACCTCGCGTTGAACCCCTCGGCAGCGGGGGCCACCCTCCACACCCGCACATCCTTGGGCAACCGCCCGGCAAGCCGCTTCAGCAACTTGTCCTGATGCTCCCCCCACACCTCCACCGGCAGATCGACATGCGCGACCTGCCCCCGGGCATGCACACCGGCATCGGTACGCCCGGCGACGGTCAGGTCGTAGCCGCGCTCCCCGGACCGCGTGACGGTCCGCAAGGCATCCTCGACCTCTGCCTGAACCGTCCGTTTCCCCCCGACCTGCTTGGCCCACCCGTGAAAGTCGGTCCCGTCGTAGGAGAGATCGAGCCGAACACGAACGAACCCGGCCTGCACGTCATCACTCACGGATAGATCCTCTCAGCAAAAGAAAAGCGGGCCCGCTCCCGAAGGAACAGGCCCACTTTCGGCAACGCAAACGCTTACGCGTCCTTGGACTCCTCAGCCGCCTCGACGACCTCGGTCTCCTCGACCTTGGTCTCGACGGCCTTGGCCTCCTCGGCCTCCTTGACCGCGCGCTTCGTCGCAGCCTCAGCCTCGCCCGTCGCAGCCTGTGCAACGGTCAGCGCCTCGACCAGCTCGATGACAGCCATGGGCGCGTTGTCGCCACGACGGTTACCGATCTTGGTGATACGGGTGTAACCACCGGGACGGTTCTCGTACCGCGGGCCGATCTCGGTGAAGAGCGTGTGGACGACGCTCTTGTCCGTGATGACCTGAAGCACCTGGCGACGGTTGTGAAGGTCACCCTTCTTCGCCTTGGTCACCAGCCGCTCGGCGTACGGCCGCAGCCGACGCGCCTTCGCCTCGGTGGTCGTGATCCGGCCGTGCTCGAAGAGGCTCTTCGCAAGGTTCGCGAGCAGCAGCTTCTCGTGCGCGGCGGAACCACCGAGACGAGCACCCTTGGTGGGCTTGGGCATTTCATTCTCCTGAGGTGTCTGCCCCGGCCGGACGAGGTACCGGGGTCAGTATCCGAGCGGACGGTTGTCTGTCGGAGATCCGGGGTTCTTGCGAACTCCGGAGGGATCCGCGCCGCCAGGGGCGCGGGGAACTGCGCGACCAGCCACAACGGACCGGCAGCCGAATCAGTACTGCTCGGTCTCCACGAAGCCCGCGTCCGCGTCGTCGTCCGCGCCGAACGCGTCCGCAGCGGCCGTGGGGTCGAACCCGGGAGGCGAGTCCTTGAGCGCCAGCCCCATACCCGCAAGCTTGGCCTTGACCTCGTCGATCGACTTCGCACCGAAGTTACGAATGTCGAGCAGGTCAGCCTCGGAACGAGCGACGAGCTCACCCACGGAGTGGATGCCCTCACGCTTGAGGCAGTTGTACGACCGAACGGTGAGCTCAAGCTCCTCGATCGGCAGCGCCAGATCAGCGGCGAGAGCGGCGTCCGTGGGGGACGGCCCCATGTCGATGCCCTCGGCGTCGATGTTGAGCTCACGGGCCAGCCCGAACAGCTCGACCAGCGTCTTACCGGCGGAGGCCATCGCGTCACGCGGACGCATCGCCTGCTTGGTCTCGACGTCGACGATCAGCTTGTCGAAGTCGGTGCGCTGCTCGACACGAGTCGCCTCGACCTTGTACGTGACCTTCAGCACCGGCGAGTAGATCGAGTCGACCGGGATGCGCCCGATCTCCTGACCCACCTGCTTGTTCTGGACGGCGGAGACGTAACCGCGGCCACGCTCGACCGTCAGCTCCATCTCCAGCTTGCCCTTGCCGTTGAGCGTGGCGAGGACGAGGTCGGGGTTGTGCACCTCGACACCGGCCGGCGGCGCGATGTCGGCGGCGGTGACCAGACCCGGACCCTGCTTGCGCAGGTACATCACGACGGGCTCGTCGTGCTCCGAGGAGACGACCAGCTGCTTGATGTTGAGGATCAGGTCGGTGACGTCCTCCTTGACACCCGGCACGGTGGTGAACTCGTGCAGGACGCCGTCGATCCGGATGGACGTCACAGCGGCGCCCGGGATCGAGGAGAGGAGGGTACGGCGGAGGGAGTTGCCGAGGGTGTAGCCGAAGCCCGGCTCCAGCGGCTCGATGACGAACCGGGAGCGGAACTCGTCGACGACCTCTTCGGTCAACGAGGGACGCTGAGCGATCAGCATGTGAATCCTTCAGTTCAGGGGCACCCACTATTTGATGCCCTGAGTAGTTACAAGGGTACGGGCGATACGACCCTTTTACGGAGTCGTACCGCCCGAAATCCTCAGACCAAACGGCCTGCGTCAGTGATCTCGAAGATCAGACGCGACGGCGCGGATCACCTCCGCGTGAGCGGAGAGGCCGTCGCGCCCTGAATCAGACGCGGCGACGCTTGGGCGGACGGCAGCCGTTGTGCGGGGTGGGCGTGACGTCCTGGATGGAGCCGACCTCAAGGCCAGTGGCCTGGAGGGAACGGATCGCGGTCTCACGACCGGCGCCCGGGCCCTTGACGAACACGTCGACCTTGCGCATGCCGTGCTCCTGCGCGCGACGGGCAGCCGACTCGGCGGCCATCTGCGCGGCGAACGGCGTGGACTTGCGGGAGCCCTTGAAGCCGACGTGGCCGGCGGAGGCCCACGAGATCACGTTTCCGGCCGGGTCCGTGATGGACACGATCGTGTTGTTGAACGTGCTCTTGATGTGCGCCTGGCCGTGCGCGACGTTCTTCTTTTCCTTGCGGCGCACCTTCTTGGCAGCGCCCTGACGACCCTTGGGGGGCATCTAGTTACTCCTACGGGGAGGTGGTCGGTCCTACAGCGAAGACCGCTGGTGAAGCGAAGTCCGCTGCGGACTACTTCTTGCCCGGCTTCTTCTTGCCGGCGATGGCGCGACGCGGGCCCTTGCGGGTGCGGGCGTTCGTGCTGGTGCGCTGACCGCGGACGGGCAGGCCACGGCGGTGGCGGAGACCCTGGTAGCAGCCGATCTCGACCTTGCGGCGGATGTCGGCCTGGATCTCGCGACGGAGGTCACCCTCGGTCTTGATGTTGGCGTCAACGTACTCGCGGATCGCGACGAGCTGCTCTTCGCTCAGGTCGCGGACGCGGGTGTTGGGGTCGATGTCGGTCGCAGCGAGGGTCTCCTGCGACAGGGTCCGGCCAATGCCGAACACGTAGGTGAGGGCGACCTCCACGCGCTTGTCGCGCGGGATGTCAACACCGGAAACGCGTGCCATTAAATGGCTCCTGGTGATCGTCGGAGGTCTTCCGCAGGGCCGATCCCCAGCTCGCCGTATGAGGTACGAACCGGGTCCCCGGCCTCCGAACCGGGGGTGTCAGGCGCACTTGTCGTCCACCTGGGTCCTGCGTATGAACAAATTCAGCTCGCGTCGCGCGAAGATTTCTGCGGATGCAGAGGGGTGGATCGGGTGCGATCAGCCCTGGCGCTGCTTGTGGCGCGGGTTCTCGCAAATGATCATGACCCGGCCGTGACGGCGGATCACCCTGCACTTGTCGCAGATCTTCTTGACGCTCGGCTTGACCTTCATGAGAGTGAGGTTCTCCGAGTCAGAGGGATCTACTTGTATCGGTAGACGATCCGGCCACGGGTCAGGTCGTACGGAGACAGCTCCACCACGACCCGGTCGTCAGGGAGGATACGGATGTAGTGCATCCGCATCTTTCCGCTGATGTGGGCCAGGACCTGGTGGCCGTTCTGGAGCTCGACCTTGAACATCGCGTTCGGAAGAGACTCGACGACAGTGCCCTCGATCTCGATGGCACCTTGCTTCTTGGCCACGCTTCGCCCTTCGAATCGACTACCATGATCGACTCCCTTACTGCATCCAGACACACGAATGCACGAAAGCCGACGCGTCAGTCTACGTCACCCCACCCAGAAAGACGAATCGAGGAGGATGCCCCCCAGGGGAGATCCTTAAGCCCCATTTCCCTCAAAGAGCCGCAACGCCCACCGTCCGCCGGGCCGGAGGCGAGAGCAGAGACCGACGCGGGAGCAGCGGGAGCAGCGGGAGCAGCGGGAGCAGCGGGAGCAGCGGGAGCAGCGGGAGCAGCGGGAGCAGCGGGAGCAGCGGGAGCAGCGGGAGCAGCGGGAGCAGCGGGAGCAGCG